>JAZDHA010000038.1:0-5463 GCA_043806295.1 bacterium
AACTCTCAATGCGATTAACGATGCTAACACCGTTAACGTTCCACTGGAACTTCGTGGTAGCAATGTCATTGTAACGCAAGGCAACGTCGGCATCGGGACGGCGAGTCCTTATCAAAAACTCCATATTTATCAGGATGCACAATGGAGTCCGCGAATTTACCTAGAAGCTAATCCTGCGTCGTCACAACCTCAGCCCGGAATAACTTTTGCTTTTGATGCAACAGATACAAGAAGGTCCCAGATAGATAGTCGGACATCGGGAACATTGGGGACTGATCTAAGATTCCACACGAAGCCAGACAGTGCGACAGTGATACAGGAACGTATGAGAATTTTAGAAAGCGGCAACGTCGGCATCGGGACGACGAGCCCTGCTACTTTACTTGAAGTCGGCGGCGCGACTGCCAATGTTACTTTTGATGGGTACAAAAGTTGTACGGGATTTACAAGCAATGCGAATGGCTTACTCGCTTGCACCGGCTCTGACCAACGGCTGAAGCAGAATATCATTTCGCTTGATGCCACAAGCTCACTCGCTGCTATCAATGCTCTCAATCCAGTGTCTTTTTATTGGCGAGACGCAACGCTTGGCGCAAATCAGCAGTTTGGTCTTGTCGCGCAAGAAGTACAAAGTGTATTTCCGAACTTGGTTCAGGCGACTAATCCGACCGCGCTCACTCCGGACGGCACGCTGACCGTCAACTACTCTGGCCTTATCGCCCCGATGATCCGGTCAATTCAGGAATTAGACGCCCAAGTGAGGCAAATGCAGGCCGCTGGCGGGGTTCTGACGGTGGTGCCGGGCACCGAGGCACAGTGCGTGGTGGGGGATACGCGTTTGCGTAAACGCAAACGCGCGAGTTCCGGTGCCGATTTTGACGAGTTTGAAAGCATTGCCATCTGCGACATCGCCGTAGGCGACGAAATCCAGTCGCTCAACGAGTCCACTGGCGAGGTCGTCTACTCGCGCGTGAACGCGCTCATGAACATGGGTGTGCAAGAAATATTTGAACTCCGAACCGCCTCCGGTCGTACTATTCGCACCACCGGAAACCACCCCTTCCTCGCTCGCCTCCGGACATCTGATGTCCAAATGCACGAGGACATCGGATGTCCTAACATATGAAATTTTTTCTGACAATGTCAAACTTTTCTTCAAAACCTATCTCACGGATGTTAATGGTATTCCCGAAAAACCCCGATTCTCGTGCTATTTGTGCCGTGGATATTCGTGATATAGCCCCTAAAAAAGTATGAAAAAGCCCCGTGTCGGCGCGTTTATTGACGCAGGGAATCTATATCACACATCCACTCGAATCGGTTGGCGCATAGATTTCGGGAAATTGAGGAATTTACTATCCAGTGCCGCCGACCTTTCATTCATCAACTACTACGTTGTTGTTCCTCGCGAGGATGATCCGAATCACGCAAAGACTCTGGCGCACATGCACATGGCATCTAAGTCGTTCACCGTGTGTGAGAAGCCGATGAAATACATCTGGAGCGAAGAGGAAAAAAGAGAAGTGAAGAAAGGGGATATTGATGTTGACCTGGCAGTTGACATCGTGCGAGCTCTTGAAATTATTGATGTCGCAATCATCGTAAGTGGAGACAGCGATTATCTCGCACTTGAAAAATATGTGGCGGAGCATAATAAGCCGCTCATATTCGTCGGTTACAAAAAGAATATGGCATGGGAACTTCGTCTTAAAAATCACATGTTTTTTGAATTGATTAAAGAATATGTGGAGTATGGAGTAACGACAAACCCCGACCTTTCGGCCGGGGCGACGTTAACGGAGGTAATTATAGCAAAGGCTATTACTGAGTCAAGCACCCAGCATGAGGGTGTGGATAACGGAAGCCCCAGCAGAAAAATACTATGAAAAAATCTGTTACGCCACAATCAAACAAAAACGACCTCGCTAATGAGGTCGGATTGCTGGAAGCGCGCGTTCTCCCAGATAAAAATAAAAGTTGGCTCCAGTGCGAAGCCATACGGCTTCGCGCAATCGCGCGACATAGCGGTTGTCAACCCGCGACGGCACTTGGTATTGGGTGCATATTGAGAATATCATAATCATATGGAAAAGAACTTTGACGAATGGAACAAAGAAAAGAAACGACTAGATTCTACAGAATCGGATACCCGGCCTTTCCCAAAAGAGCAGTGGGTCTGGGTTTGTTCAATCGGTATCAATATTGGTCGCGAACAGAACGGGACCAGCGATGAATTTGGGTGTCCTGCACTTGTGGTAAAAAAGTTCAACAATCAGATGTATTGGATTGTGCCGCTTTCAAGCAAACAAAAATTATTTGATTTTTATTATAATTTTACCGATCCTATCGGGAATCCAGTTTCCCTCGTCAGTTCCCAACTCAAACTTGTTAGCATCAAACGATTCAAGCGAGAAATGTATCGGTTATCAGATATTGATTTTGAAAATCTTCTTTCCCAACTCCGAGGTTTCCTTGAAAAATCGAAACCCCGCACAGGGCGGGGTTTCTCGGGGCCTTCGAAGTCCGAAGGTACTGTAAAGCTATGATATATGACCCAAGATAAAAAGTCAATGAAGAAAAAAGGGGCTGTGGATAAGCGTCCCGGTGCCGATTTTGGCGGGCGCTTAATGCATTTCATTTCTCGATTTGCTCCTGTTAAAAAATCGGTAGAAGTTATGTCGCAGGAAAGTGCTGCAGGCGCAGTGCAACCTCGGCAGGGGGCCGCTATGTCCACCAAAACCGTCTGCCCTTACTGCAACTCTTCTGATTTTGTCAAGCGCGGCATCCGGCAGAAGAAGCATGAGGCGGTGCAATTATACTTATGCCGAAATTCGGCATGCGGTCGGACATTTACTGCCGAAAGGGTGAAAGGAAAGCGATTCCCGTTGCAGGTCATTTTGGAAGGCATTAGTTACTATAATTTAGGATTAACGCTGGAGCAGACATGTCATATTTTGGAAGAGAAATTCGGAAATTCAAAAGGTCATGCCGCCCAAGGAAGTCAGACCTCAAATGCAAGTTCAGGAGGTCTGACTTCTTCAGGCGGCATCTTAAATGCATTTGTGGCACCGACGCCAGCGACACTTTCTGCGTGGATAGAAGAATATAAGCCCATTTGCCGCTTCGAACGAATGCGTCCCTACGCCATAAAACTTTTTCCTCCGCAAAAAATGGTGGAAGTCGTTACAATGGCGCACCGCCAGCTCTACCGATTTCGTTACCATCGCGCGAAGATGCTGCTTTCGCTGGAAGAATTCAAAAATGGCCGTTTCGGCCGGCTGAAAGAATACCTAGACAATGTGTCAAGCGAAACGCCACATCAGTATTTTCAGGACGGTGAACGGATGAGCGAGATACGGAGCAAGTTTGACAAGACCGATATGATAGTACGGAGCAAGTCAAACTTCGCGAACAAAACCGCCGAGTTCGTTCTGCGGAGTGTGGCGGGCAATCAGGAGAGGCATGAGGCGTTGCAGAGATTCATGATAGCGAACGATTCAGTCACGGTCGCTACTGAAGTTCCCGTTTACATTCGGGAGGAAGATATTGAACACATGGAAAATGTACTCAAGTTTAAGATTTTGGGAGAAGGTGGATTGGTATTCAAGGGTAAAAAGGAACGGCCCAATGCGAAGGCAAGTTCGGCACGGGGGCGACTACTGACTGGGCATATAGATATTCTTCAGATAAGAAATGGGATGGTGCATATTCTTGATTACAAGCCGAATGCGAGCAAAGAAAAACCCATCGAGCAACTTACCTGGTATGCGCTCGCTCTATCGCGCCTGACCGGTCTGCGTTTGTTCGAATTCAAATGCGCGTGGTTTGACGACAAGGATTTTTATGAATTTTATCCTCTGCATGTTGTCAAAAAACTTCAAGTCAAAAAGCGCGCGCGAAGAGTGCATTATCGCGACGGAAGCGTTGTAGAAGTGCCGCGTGAAGATGTATTTAAAGTCGCATAAAATAATATGCAAAACTACTATCAGTCAAAATATAAAACGAATTTCACACCGCGGAAGCCCGTTAAAACATTCCGCGACCTGGATATTTACCAGCAGGCGATGAATTGCGCGGTCATCGTCGTCAAAAATATCCGGCCGAAATTGGTAACGCTCAAGTACCCGTTTTTGGAAGGGCTAATGGATTGCACTATGACCGTCCCGCTCTCCATCGGCGAGGCGCACTCCATTCGTTTTGGCGATTTTGCGAAGGGTATCGGGCTCTTGGAGAAGGCGATGTCCGGATGCAACAAAATGATTATCTATTTGGAACATATTAAAGGTATGTACGGAGTCAAGGTGGACGCCGGTGTTCTCGATGAGATCATCGCCCGCTACGCCGAGACGCGAACTAAAACATTTCATCTTGAGCAGTCGTGGAAGAAGTGGGGGACCGCTCCGCGCAGTTCCGACATTGCCGGGGGAATGAAGCGCAATCCTGCTACAATACACTTATAACCATATGCTTTCATCACTTAAAAAAATGCGCGGCGATAAGAAGGGATGGTACAAGGTCTCGGACTTAACTCCGGGTTTAGAGATTGCTGTCCCATCTGAAAAAGGCGAACTCATATGGGACGAGATTGTTTCTATAAAGCCAGTGGGAAAGGAGCAGGTCTACGACATTGAAGTTGAAGGCACGCACAACTTCGTCGGAAACGATATTTTTGCGCACAATACTTATGTTCTTAAGGCGGGCGACTTGACGGCGAATGCACCAGATGAGGTTTTGACGGCAGACAAAACAGGAGTAGACCTCGCCAAACTCGCGACCCACACGCTTGCTGATATACAGGATCTCGCCGCGCGATTTGATGTGGAGGACACAAAGATGGTCTCACTCGAAACGCGCGTCACCGCGCTTGAGAGCGGGGCGGTCTCCACCGAGAGCAGCACATCATCATTTTCAACCTCTACACTCACAAACGCGTTTAACTCTCTCGGTGTGCTGATACAAAAAGGCATCGCACAATTCAATACGCTGGTATTTCGCCAACTCGTCGCGAGCAAGGATGCTGATGGAACTTCTTCCGCCGGCTCCATCAGTATCTTGACAGGAAATACTATCGCGCAGGTGACGAACTCGCTTGTTGCACCATCAACTAAAATATTTGTCACATTTAATTCGCAAATCACAGGAAGCTGGTGGGTGAGCGACAAGGCGGCGGGCTCGTTCCGTGTAGTTTTGTCCGCACCACAAGCGGCCGATGTTTCATTTGATTACTTCTTAGTGCAGACCGAGGGCGCGCTCGCAACGAGCACGCCCGAGGCCGCGAGCGGAGCGAGTGGCGGATCAAGTACTCCCGATCACACTGCTCCGGTCATCACACTTCTCGGCGACAATCCAATCCACCTCTCAATCGGAGGAACATTTGTTGAACCGGGATTAAGCATCACTGACGAAAACCAAACCACCACCACCACATATGTAAACGGCATACAGCAGGAAGCGAATGCGGAC
>JAZDHA010000039.1:0-5974 GCA_043806295.1 bacterium
TAAATTTTGTTATTTTTTGGTTTAGTTAGTTTGACAATATTTATTTATTTTGATATTTTAAAAATACAGAATCTAGCCAATAGACTGGAAGGAGAGCGCAATGGGACAAATCAGAAGTTCAACAAGGCTTCATAACAAGGCCAAAGAGAATCAACGTAAATCATGTGGTGAAACTGCGGTGGATCGGCAATCCGAAAAAGAGGATGCAAAGGCAGAAAAAATCAGTAAAAAAGATGTAGCACTTGGTAAAGCTGATCCAATCGACGAGGAAGATCATCCTTGTCATCTGTAATCCACAGCAACAAGCTCACATTGAGACCCAATGAGCTTTAAATAAATAAGGGTCTTCTTTTTTATGCTAAAAAATAACAATAATTATTTCTCGCAGTCTCATATCCGATGTTAGGCGATGTATTTGACGATAAAATATTATCTAGATTTCTTTAGACCTTTCTTTATTATTTTCGTCATTTTATCATGTTTACCAGAAGCGCCTTCAACGCAGGCATTTATATAATCAGTATTTGATTTTTTGCCCCAGGCAATAGGATCATATCCTAAGTTAGCGACAATCAAATCAAGAAATAAACGTAGTGTTCTACCATTACCTTCTCTGAATGGATGAATGATATTATATTCATTATGGATTATTGCCAGTTTTTTAGATAATCTATCTTTACTATCGAATTGTTTTGGTAATATTTTATTTATCAATACTCTAAATTCTTTCAGTGAGTTAGCAATATATTTAGCTGGAGTAAAAAGCATTCCATCTTTTGAAATATCTACCGTTCGTATTATTCCAGCCCAATCATACAATGTTTCAAAAAAATATTTATGAATAGAAAATAATAAAGAAAGGTCAAATTTGATCTTAACTTGTTTTAATAGTTCAAAAAAATGTGTATAGGTATCAGCTAGTAGTAGAGTTTCAGCTTCATCTAATTTATTCTTGTTCTTTATACCTAGTTTATTCTTTAAAACACCCTTGCTAACTCCAGCATCTTTAGCGCTGACGTGATACCGCGAACGCTCTGCCATATGTTTTTAAAGTTTGAATAAGTCTTTTATTTTTTTTTGCATTTTGAAAACTCAAGCCCTCCATTTTTGAGGATTGTGAAACAGCTCTATTTATTTTACTAGTATTGATATTTAGTTTATTTTGCATAATAAATATCATTAATATATCTATATTTTAACACATTCATTTGTCTTTTTCAATGCCTAAAAGTAGCCAAATATTTCGCTTAACATGGGGGATAAAAGAAGATTTCATAGCCCCCCGCCATTCGGGCGGGATAAACACCGCGGAGAAAACACCATATTTCCCCTCTCCTTATTGAAAAAGAAATTTGTAAATTTTTGTAAACACTCGGGTGCCTGCCCGTCGTAGCTACGGCGTAGGCGGGACAGCCCGAGAAAAGAAAAGAAAAGAAATATATCGACTATCGTTCGCGTGTATGAGAAGTTCTACGTAGTGTTAGCGAGCAGAATTTGGGCGATACCTTTGTAAAAAGCCGAGACCTCATACACTCTATTGTATGATGTATTATTTAGGCAAGTCAATTATTTTCAAGTGCTTTATTAATTTTTCAACTACCTTTTTTGGATCTTTATTGGTGGAGTCTATTTTTATCACATTAGAAACAGAAGTAAAAAGACATTCGTATTGTCCGTAAACTTTTTTCAGAAATTGAATCTCTTCATATTTTGAAATTATTTCTCTATCCCTAAGTCTTTTTTCAATTTCATCCCAATTAGCCGAAACGAACACAATATTGTCAGGTAGAAGTAGGCGTGGAACTTCCAATGTGGTGTTTAGTAAAACAGAATGATATGCAACTGTAGAGTATATGTACCAATCACAGACAACATGAGTGGATTTTAACAGTTTTTTGATTTCTTCACTAGCAATATAGTTACCTAAAAGATAATATTGAAATCTAATAGCTGGCGTAGAACCATCTGCGTAACTTCTTAGCGACCTGATTATTTCTGGAGGATTGTAATAATAAACACCACCAATACAGTGCGCCATATTTTTTGCTAAGGATGTTTTTCCGCTAGCATCAGTTCCTTCAAATAGAATGAATTTGTGTTTCATTTTATTACGGAATTTGCCTGAATAATATTTCTTATAACGTTTGCGTGTATGCGATGTCGCGAAGCAATATGGGTGGAGCGAAGCGGGACCGCATACGCGCTGTTAGGCGCCGTTTTAATTACCTTGATTTTTCAAAGCTCCTTACGTCGTTTCTACCGGGCGGTTTTTTTGATGTCTAATTGCTCTTGAAAAAGGTGTTGTGTCCTCGCCTTTTGCTGCGCTCTCAATATCTCCTTTTGACAGTTTATCCTTTATTAACTTCCAATCATATGTAGCTAGATTGATCGCAATAAATCTCTTAATCTCTTCTGCATTTTCAAAACCGTCAAAAACATTATATCCCTCTCTTTCAAGCTTTCTCAATGATTTTAAAGCAAATGCCCAGGCATCCCTTTCTCTTTTTGCATCAATTGCCGTACGAGAGGTCTGGTCTAAATACCGTTGAGGGATTACTTGGTCGGCCTTTAGGGATGTTAATGTAAAAGTAATTGTTTTTTTACCGTTCTCATTTTGCGCGAACTCTTTTTTAATGGAGAAACTTTTTAATAACCTGTGAATTGCTTGCACGATTACTTTTATCTCATCCCATCTTGTAATTTTCAATTCACGTTTACCTTGACGTGAATGACCAATTTCATGAAATAAGGTTAATATTGAACCCCTAAATCGCATACTATTTTCTAGGAAGATGACTGACCCACTGTCTTTATTATTTTCACCCTTGATACGGCCACAGGCGAATTCATCTCCTGCTTTCAATAAAAAATTTGGTGGCAAAAATTTGCCGATGTCTATCACTTTTCCACTTTCTTTGTGTTTTAACAATACATTTGCTTCTTTTTCTCCAATTTGACATTCAATTTCAAAATTTCTGTTTTGAGAAACAATCTCCTCTTGCGATATTACCGCCTCAATGAATAGGTCTTCAAGTTTAGCATTAAGTTCATCTAGGCGTTGGGTAAATTCAGATTCGGAAGTGCTTATTGGGGAATGTGGTTTATGTTCTCTTGTTAAAGCGCCAGTGTGCTCCGTGCGGTTTTGTTGTGGAAGTTCCTCGTTCTTATAAAATTCGACAGTTCCACCAAAATATTCAATTGCTTCTTGCACCGTCTCAAATGCTTGACATCCAACTGGGGTTACTTCCCTTTCGGTATGATATGAATGCCCAGTCCCTTCACCTGGTGTCAGCTCAAATTGATTTGCAGAAAACTTATATAAAAATACTTTCTGGTTAAGACGATCCTTTAGTTTTTCAGGTACTTGAAATAATACTTTCCCCGCTTCATCACAGGAGAGTTTGAAGCCCTCATTGCTACTCCATGGGAAGGCAAATGCGGATGCAAAAGCCGGATTATCGCCACCGTAAACCCTTGCAGGAACATCGCCCACTGCTTCACTTGGTATTTGCCTTTTCCTAGGTTCAAATTTCTCAATATTCATCGCGTTAGTACCGTGGAATAAGAATTCAGGTTTTTCTTTTTTTTCAACTTGCTCTGCAATGTCGAGCAATTCTTTGTTGTGACCGGATTCAATATGCGGTCCCTGCTCTGGTGATTTCATAGAATTATTGATTGAATGTTAGACTGATTAAAATTTCACTTAACGTTTGCGTGTATGAGATGTTTCGCCGACTTCCTTATTATTTTATCATAGAGGAGGCAAAATTTGGGTGAAAGAAAAAGTGCAACCTTTGAAAAATTAATAACGCACTTTTTCTTGAACCTCATACACGCTGTTGTGCGAAGTCTGCGGAGCTCTCACTCTTCTTTTCGCAACTCTTTAAGCAATCGTAACCGTTCTTGTTGCCGTTCAGAGAATCGTTTCCAATCTTCATCTGATACCACGATATCGCCAGAATCAATCCGGTCTCGCACTTGAGCAAGATAGTGTTCAAGGTACTCTGCATACGCCTCATCCTTGCCAGCCGCAATTGCCGTTTCAACTTCATTATGCAGAGCGCGGTCGTGGATAGCTCGAAAGAACGACTCCTCGTCCTCCAGTTTGTCGGGTAAACCAAGCTTATTGAGCTCTGCGATATCATCAGGATTTCCAGTCCTTGTTTTCATATCAAGGTCGTATTCCATTTGCTCGTGTGCAACCGTCCAATCAAGAAAATCAGGGTCGTATCCTTCTGAACTCTCGAAGGTCAGTTTATAGATGCACAAACCATCTTTGGAGTTGAATGCGGGCTTCAGCATACTCAATCCTTCACCTGTGAGGGTTCCGCCACCGCGCTCGGCATGGAGGAGTTCGTATTCTTCAGGGTCATCAATGAATTTGACCTCGAATTGCGGTCGATGTTCGGGTGAATTTTCTCTGCTGTTCATATCGTTTGAGAGTTACGCAGATTTCGTACAACGTTTGCGTATCATCTGCTGTGTCGCGAAGCGCATGGCAGATATACGCTGTTGTACGGTGTATGACGCAGGAGCAAATGGCGTATTTATTATGTGGAAGCATTATCTTGTGGTCTATAACCCAATTCTTTTTCTGCGTTTGAAATGTCCCAAAACCTTCCAGCGTTATCTGACACTCCATAATAAATTCCAAAACCAACATTTGATGCGAGGCTTTTCTTTACTAATTGAATTAAATCTCTATGACTAAGCCAAGTCTTCATCCATCTTTTTGTTTTATCTTTAGTAGGATTATCTTCCTCCGTCACAGTTCCTATTCGTAAACAGACAGATTTCATTCTATGTAATTCAAAATATTGTCGTGCTAGTGCTTCGGCAAAAGCTTTGCTTGTTCCATAGTAACTATCAGGTCTGATGGGATCATTGATAGATATTAATTTAGGATTTGTTTTTTTGTGTAATTCTGGGGGAATACCCTCATAACAACCGGTAATATGATTAGAACTAGCATAGACAATTTTTTTCACACCAGAAAGCCGAGCACATTCATATACATTTCTTGTAGCAATGATATTGTTCTTAAGTATATCTTCCCATTCTCCACTAACCATCCTTTGCCCAGCAAGATGAATAACAAATGTTGGTTCTATTGAAGAAAATACTTCTTTCGTTTTTTCAAAATCTGAAAGATCAACTTGCGAGTATTTATCTTCATCATTTTTACTTTTGTTAATATCAATGCCATAGACTTCATAATCATCAGATAATGCGTCTTTTAGAATGGTTCCAATTCTACCACTGGATCCTGTGATAATTACTTTAGGAGATTTCATTTTATTAGATAAATATATCGTTTAAAATTGCTCCGAGTAATATGCCGTACAACGTTCCGGCGTATACGACGTTCCCGACTGAACGAAGGGGGTAAACTATAGGCGGAGCCGTACCCCCGCAGAGAACGAGGGGTGTCGTATACGCCGTGTTATCGGATGTCGTGCTCACTCCTTAAATCATACAATACTTTTAGAAGGAGGAAACGGTTTGGCGGCCCGTTTCCTCGGAAGCTCACGCTGGGAACATCTCGCGCCATTCCATCGCGTCACCCAGAAACTGTTGTGGGGTGATGTCGGAGTTCGGTGGTAATGGTTTGCCGCTTTGCGACATATGAATCCGTTCATCCGGCGACTTGGGGACGAGAATCAGGGTGTATTCCCGCCCTGTATTCCGCTCAAACGAGCACAACACGTCATTCAACCGAACGAGGGCCGCCTCACATTCCTCGTTAATGTGCCACTGACCCACTGTTCACCTCCTGGGATAGGGTGCAATCGAAGGAAACTCCTTCTAAAAGTATTGTATTGTAAAGAGCACGATTTCCGATAACGTTTGCGTGTATCTGATGCCCCGCGCAGCGGGGTATGGGTGGAGGCTCGCCGTTAGGCGAACCGGAACCAGATACACGCTGATATATGGTGTATACTTTTCTTTTCCCGACGATAGTCGGGCTACGATC
>JAZDHA010000040.1:0-5268 GCA_043806295.1 bacterium
GACTTTCGCGCTTGCGCTACTACAGGCCGGCACATTTACGCTGGTCCTGACTACATCGGAAATAGGAATACCAGTTTGATAAGCATAAACGCGGTAATAATAAGTGGTGCTAGCGGCCACGGTGGTGTCGCTCCACGAAACGGTGCGACTGGTATTCGTCATATCATTATTACCCGTGTTAGGAACTGTAATATCGGCACCCCATGGACCAGTGGCGCTCGTGGCGCGCTGAATTTTGAAACCGGCTTCATTATTGGATGAATCAGTCCAGGTTAAATCGGCTTTTGAACAAGAACTGGCTACGGCTACCAAATTGGTTGGCGGACAGGCAACTGCGGGAGTGAACGAGACCACATTGCTGAAATCAGAACATTTAGTCCCCTTGCAAGAACGAACTTCGTATTTGTACTCAGCTGTAGAAGAGAACGAAACCGAGGTGCTCGTTACGTTCGCATTGACGGATGATTGCTTAGAAAAATATGGAGAGCCGGATGCGTCCTTCATTAACGGAGAGTTATACCAAATTTCAAAACTGTCTTCATTAGTAGAATTATCTTTCCAAGTCAGATTAATTCCACTGGTTCCACCGGGACAAGAAGTGGTTTGAGACAGTGATAAATTACTTGGCGCAACCAGCGGGTCAATAACATTAAATTGGTAGGTCTTTGTGTAAGCTGGTATTGTAAGATATTTCTTGGCAATATTGTCATTTTGATAAATTGTGGTCTTACCGCTAGCATCTGCATTTAAAACCATTCTTTCATAGTCCTTTGCCGTAGTGCAATAATGGAACAGCCCCCAGTAGTTATTGATTCCGTACAATCCTTGCCTGAATTTTGTTTCAGCAACTTTAACTGTTACTGAACCAGGACCACCGGAAGTTGCCTGGCATTTATATTGATTATAGACAGAATCATAACTACAAGAAATGGAACCAGACCCTGATATTGAAACATTCTGACCTTCTACTTCCAAAGGAGCATAAATAGAATCTCGTCCTGGAACTTCATTAGGAGCGATTTGGCCATTCGGATAGTTTCCAACATAATATCGGCTTTGATTCGGTTCATTCATCCACGACGGAGAACTGTTACTTAAGGTACAAGCAATTGTATCTGTATCTCGAAATTTGTAATTATCCAAACAGCCGTCACAATATTTTCCCATCCAGACAGCCGGAGGAGAATCAATCCCAAAGCCAGTTCCACGCCATTCACCATCTCTGGTAAAACTCATATTAATGGGCTCCGCGCCTAAAAGATAATTATTCGTTGAGCCGGAAGAAAAGACATTGTTTCCAGAAGTCAACTGGACATTGTAACTGACATCCATACTAATTTCGTTTGTCCAAGGTCCGAGCATTGTAGCTAGGTTATTAAAATCAAAAACTACGCATGAGCCATTTCCTGATTCTCCTAAAGAAGGGGGATATATTGCGTCTTCCCCTGATCCAGAATATGCCGCAGGAACAAAAACACATTGTTCATAATCTAACTGTGGGTCTCCAGTATATGAAGTGCGAGTAGAACAGCCAACCACAGGATACGGCGCACCAGTAACATAATAACCTGTCCTGCCACTTAAACCATTTGCGTCTATTGCATCTGCATTGCATTTTGAGGTCTCTAGATACGACTGCCCGACAAACCCCCATATTTTCCACGGACCAACCGTTAAACTCGCGGAACTTCCACTTTCTGCCCACTCGCCCAGCGCTGTTGGCGGGCTTTGGAATAATCCGTAAGAAAAAATTGTCGCCGCCACGAGCAAAAAGAAAATTGCTGGCCCGCTAGGAAAATTGACGGCAGATTGTTTCTTCTTGATTTTAATCAAAATCCCGGCGCCTAAAGCAAGCACTACAAGTATCAGAATAGTCACCCAGAAAGATTTTTGAAACAAAAAATCAAACAGTGTAGATGGTTTTTCATATCCGGTTAATTTGGTCGCGTCTAAAATAATCTCACCCTCATCTACCACCTGTCCGTCTTTATTTTTAATTGTCGACAAAATCACTGCATAGTTAAGATCGCTTTCAGCAGTAAAATTACTTTTCTTCAATTGAATATTTCCAGGTATATCACCAGTGAAATTGAGTTTGTCGAGTGTTTCGCCCCCCTTGCTTTTTAGAGTAACTTCCACTTGGCTATTTGGTGCAAGATCATTGGCCGTGGAATGAAAATTGGTGAAAAAAGTGACTGTCTCGCCGCTAGCCAAAGGAAATTTATCTAAGCCAGAATAATTAATTCGAGCGCGCGGATTGACACTGGTTCCAAATCTAAGATTGATAATTGATGATGCGTCCTTTCCCTGCTCTTTCGCTTCAATAATTAAGAAATATACCGGCTCTTTGAATGTATTTTGCCGATAACTGTAAGTAAATGAGGTGTTCGGATCAATAGTTATGCTTTCTTCTTTTTGTGTTATTTTATTTTTCTCATTCAGTCCGTCCCAAAAATAAAGTGTCTCTTTAACCGTAACTGTTTTCTTAGCGTTGCTCTGATTCTGAATAGGAATATCGTATGTTACTTTTTCACCATCTCCAATTTGCGGCATAACGACCCGTTGAGTAATTGCCTTGCCATTGAACTTAATATTGTTGCGGTCAATTAAAATTGAGGTCTGTTTATCTATGGTGTTTGTAACCTTAAAATTAGTGAAACCGGCGTAGGAATTGTTTAGAAAAGATAGACCAGCCATATTGTACTTCTTGTCTATTACGAAGAAGAAGGCGATTTTATAGTTGCCTGCTTGAGCTGATTCGGGAATTTTGTATTTAAAAGAAAAAGGTAATTTTTCTCCTGCTTTTAGATTTAATTTACCGGGCAGGAAGAACTGTTCTACAACGAAATCGCCGTTTTGCGACTGCCCTTTCTTATTTTCAAGAAAAATTTGAGCGTAAATTTCGCCGTCAAAAATAGCATATTCATTGCTGTTGACTACAGAACCCTTGAATTCCGCTTCTTTGCCTGCCTGATACTCAAATTGTGCAGGATCTGCTTCAACTGAAATTTTTCCAAAATGATAATATTGTGAATAATCACCGTCTCCTTGCGATTGAGATTGGGACTGCGGGGTATAAAATTTTGGTGGAGCATTTTTTCCTGATTGAGGAGCATTAGGAAATACTTGCGCATTAACTTGCGAGGCAGGTGTAATTACGCTGATAATGAGCAACGACAAAACTAATGAGGTGTATATTTTATATTTCATATTATAAAAACAGGAACAATAACGACATCATATACAGCATACCACTGCGAGAACGCCAAAAATTTGTGATGGGTGGATATCTATAATCCGCCAAGTTGGTTGATATCCTGCTGGAATTTAGCGGCAAATTCCATTACGCCATCGCCATAGAAAGAATATGCAGGGTTTTTCGCGCCAGCCCATCCGGCAAAATATCGCAATGCAGCTAATCGTTCAGCGGCTCTCGTTTGCGTACCAGCTCCATTATCCGCCATAAGCATCGCAGTCGCCATAATAGCCACCTGAGCATCCCATGGATTGCTTGGTGATGAACCGCCTAGAAGTTTACGAACGCGATCCTTGCTTGCAACATATTGCCATGGACCTTGCCAAAATGAGCTGGTTGCGCCCGACGGCGGAGTACAGGTACTGGATTTAGTGTTAACGAATCCACCGTAGCAGACCCAGGTTGATGGAATAAATTGTCCAGGACCCATCGCACCACCCCAACCGTATGATGGTTTTTTTGAGACCGGCATCTTATCAGGATCAAAACCGAGCGTTTTCGTAATAAAGACAAAGACCGGCTGATCACGATTCGGGTTCATATCAACGCGCCATGTGCCCGTGCCAAGATTTTCCCCGAGATTGGTCTCTTGTTTTAATACACCGAGAGTCATTGCGGCTCGAGTGCCGGTTGCTTTTTCGGCTGCTAATGCGTATGTAAGCGCGGTGCCAAATGGAATTGCAGCCGAATCGCGCAGTGTGAAAAGTTCGGAACGGATTTGTGCCGCGGTCCTCTGATTCGTTGTTATAAGTTTCTGATAATTGGCCTCAATGCCCTTGGTTTGAGTTAGAAGTTTTTGTTTCTCCTGTTCCTGCGTCTGAACCGCCTGCTTGGCAAGTTGAGCGACTGTACGCAATTTTTCTTGTTCAGCCAGACGCGTTTGTAGCGCTTCTTTTTCCGCCTCTGTTGAGATGCTCGTCTGCTGAATATGAGCAAAGGACTTCGCGAGCGAACTTTTAATAGAGAAAAATGCATCCAGATCGCTGAAAAAATCAGAAACACCTTGTGAGCCCATTGCAACATTAATAACCGAATAATCATCGAGTACTTGTGTTTGTCTAAGTATCTGCGCGAGCGATTCTTTTTCAGCAGAAAGTTGTTTTGAGAGTGAGGAAAGCGTTTGATTATGCACACCAATATTTCCGTTTAACTGCGTGATAGTGATATTAATTGCTTCTATCTGAAGTTGTGTCTTTTTGATTTCTGCATTGAATGCGTTTATTTGCGTCTGGAGCGTCTGATGCTGATTTTGCGCGGTATCGAGCAATTGTTGTTGAACGGCGATCTGACTCTCTATTTGATTAAGTTGATTTTGAAGTTCTTGTTGCCGATTCGTAACCGCTTGTGCCGCACTCTGCGCGTGTGCCGAAAATGGCACAACAACAAACACGCATATAGATAAGAAAAAAAGAAACCGGTGCATTACCAGTTTATTTTATCACGCCGTCGGAGTTTCTTCTGTTTCTTCCTTGCCTTTTTTCTCTACTTCAATTGATTCAATAGTTTGCGGTTCTATAACTTCTTCTTTTTCAACAACCACTTCTTGTACAAGAGCAATTACTTCGTCTGGCTCAGTAATAAGCATTACACCTGGTGGAAGCACAAGATCTTTAGCATGAATTTGTTCGTCTATTTCTTTTAGAACAGAAATATCTACCTCAATTGTATGTGGAAGATTCATCGGATCTGCCTCAACCTCCAGATCGTGGAGTACTTTAACAAGATTTGCGCCTGCTTCTACGGCAGGTGATTCTCCAATGAACGAAAGTGGAATAGATACCTCAACTTTTTCGCCCTTGGTAACCGCATAAAAATCGACATGGCGCGGGTGATTTGATATTGGGTCAAAATCAACTTCGTGAATAAGTGTTGGGAGTGGCGCACCAAGACCAGTGAGAGAGACAATCGTTGCTTCGCCCGCTTCGCTTAATACTTTTTCGAAAACTTTTGCCGAAACAATAATCGGTGTTGAAGTATAGTGTGTCCCATACACAACTGCTGGTATAGAGCCC
>JAZDHA010000041.1:0-7508 GCA_043806295.1 bacterium
GGGAGTGGCGCACCAAGACCAGTGAGAGAGACAATCGTTGCTTCGCCCGCTTCGCTTAATACTTTTTCGAAAACTTTTGCCGAAACAATAATCGGTGTTGAAGTATAGTGTGTCCCATACACAACTGCTGGTATAGAGCCCACGCGGCGGATTACCGCCGCGCTCACGCCTGCCTTGCCGGCAGGCAAGTCGTTGTTTTCTCGCTTTTCAACTTCAAGTGTAAGCATATCGCAAAAGTATGCCTTATTTTTCTTTTTTCCGCAACTTTCCACATGTAGGACTTCGGAAGTCCTACATGGGTTATACTGTGCGTATGGATCTATATCATGTACTTAATCGAGGGATTGATGGGCGTAAACTATTTCTCGACTCGCAGGACTACGCGCGTTTCGTTCATAATCTCTATGAATTCAACGATGCCGCTCCCGCACTCGAGTTTCATCGCGCAACTTCCCGTACCGCGAATGTAGGACTTCCGAAGTCCTACATTCGAAAACGGCTCGTGGAAATTCATGGATGGTGTCTTATGAAAGATCATTATCACTTGCTCATTTCCGAATCTGTTGAAGGTGGATTGATAAAGTTCATGATGAAAGTAAACATTGGTTATGCGAAATATTATAATGAACGGTACGGACGGTACGGACACCTCTTTCAAGGGAAGACAAAGAAAATACTTACCAGGCACGAGGCACATTTTTTATACATACTTCACTATCTTCATTTGAATTCGATTGATTATCTACCGGGTGCGAAAAAATGGCGTGAGCGAGATAAGGGCACTATTCAAGATATTTCAAAAGTATTCGAATATCTCAAAAAATATCGTTGGAGTAGTTATCTTGATTATTGTGGCAAAAAGAATTTTCCTTCTATTCTCACCAAATCGCTTTTCAATAATGTTCTTGGTACGGACTATGTTTCTGCCCTGAAAGAATATCTTACGGACAGAACTGTCGAGGAACTAGATCTAAAATCCCTAGAGTATAAGCCGTAAAATCATGTAGGACTTCCGAAGTCCTACATGATTGCGGAAGAGAGCTTAGCGAGGCGGGCGAGAAATGCAGTGCGGGCTGCAGGGACATTTTCTTCTTTCCCCTTCCAGATTGAGAGCGCCTCATCCTGTAAGGCACGCGCGTAAGAAAACGAAAGCGGCCATGGCGTTGTCCCTCCATTCTGTCGGGACGACCGACAAATTGCGGACAAATTATCGGTTGCCTGTTCCGGTGTCTGCCCTCCTGAAAGAAAAACGATTCCTGCTACCTGTCGTGGCACGCTCTTCATAAGTGCAGCTATTGTATCTACAGCAATTTCTTCAGGGGAGTCATTCTTTCCGCTGGAATCTCCAGAAAGCACCATAGATGTTTTTAATACAATACTTGCGCGATCAACGGCATATTCATCAAGTACTGAAAAAAGTGTTTCTAGTGTTTCCTCAATTACTGCTCGTGTACGCATACGACTTTGTTTCCCTTTGTGCAGTACTTCTGATTCAAGAATTGGAACAAGTCCTGCTGTTTGCGAGTCCTTGGCGTAGCTGGCAAGCCGTTTTGCATTTTCATGGATCGCAACTGAAGAAGGCAATTGATCTCCATCAATGCATGCAATCGCACGCCATTTAGTAAATACGGCTCCTTGTTTTTTATATGCAACAAGTCGCTCAGGGAGATCAAGAAGACCTTGTGTGATGAGTTCGTGAGGACTCGCTGGAAATGGTTCTGTACCAAGATCGACTTTCACTCCCGGTAAAATGCCGCGCTTTGCAAGCGATGTGGAAAATAATTTTTTATCGTTCCCTTTTTCAAGCAGTGTTTCAGTAAAAAGAATAACTCCGGAAAGATATTGTTCTATTCCTTCAGTATTAAGAAATAGGTCTCGGTATTGCCGTCGCATTTCTGCACTTGTTGAAATGCCGTGTGAGGCGAGCCGTTCTGTTGCGGTATGGACACTTTCATCAGCGGCGAGAATTCCCTTGCCTGATGCGAAAAGCGATCGCGCGGTCGCGACAAGATCAATCATGTAGATATCGTAGCATGTGATGCCTCATCACACTGGCGAGTGTGTCATGTTAGAATCTTATTATGGACTTCATTGCTATCGGCGACACAACAGTTGACGAATTTATCCGATTAAAAGATACCAAAGCGCAAATTAATTGCGACAGTACCGGCGAAAATTGCAAAATTTCAATGGCATGGGGCGATAAAATTCCATATGATTTTTCAGTTCTCGTACCGGGTGTTGGCAATGCGGCAAACGCAGCGGTCACCGCCGCACGGCTTGGTCTTTCATCTGGGTTCGTCTCAAATGTTGGCAAAGATCGCTACGGTGACGAAATCATCGCATCATTCACGCGCGAAAATGTTGATACGAAATATATAGCAGTGAACGACGGAATTCCGACAAATCATCATTTTGTACTCTGGTACGGAGCCGAACGCACAATCCTAATTCGGCATGAGGCCTATCCATATATTATTCCTAAAGAATTCACATCGCCGAGATGGGTATATCTTTCATCAATTGGAGAACATACGGAAACATTTTACAACGAACTTGTGCAATGGCTCAACGAGCATTCTGAAACTAAACTCGCCTTTCAACCAGGAACTTTCCAAATGGAAATAGGAAAAGAAAAACTCGCGCCGTTGTATGCCCGCACTGAACTAGTAGCGTGTAATAAAGAGGAGGCTGAACGAATTCTTGAAATTGGCCTGCTCGCCGGCAAGGCAGGCGAAACAGATATAAAAATTCTTCTTGAAAAGATGCATCAACTTGGTCCTAAAATCGTCCTTATTACCGACGGCACGAATGGCGCGTATGCTTCTGATGGTGAAAAAATGCTTAAAGTGTCGATGTATCCGGATCTGAAACCGCCATTAGATCGCACTGGAGCAGGAGATGCCTCATCATCTTCTGTCGTCGTCGCTCTTGCGCTTGGCAAATCACTCGACGAAGCGCTTCTGTGGGGACCGATAAATGCCGCATCGGTTGTACAGGAAATTGGCGCACAAAAAGGTCTTCTCACTCGAGATGTACTCGAACAGCGTATTAAAGATGCACCGTCGACATATACGGTAACTTCACTTTAATTTTCCAATAATATCTATCAGTATATACGCATTAATGCACGCGCAGTTTCTTCTATGTGAACAGCATCGAGTCCATAGTGTGTGAGAAGTTCACCAGAAGAACCAGATTGTCCGAACTGATCTCGTATGCCGATTCGTCGAATTGGCACCGGATAATGTTCAGTGAGAAATTCAGTAATAGCACTTCCAAAACCGCCAGCAATTTGATGTTCTTCTATTGTAATGACGCGGCCCGCGCGCCTCGCCGCCTCAAGTACGGCCTCTTCATCAAGCGGCTTAACAGTCGGAATATGGAGCACAATTGACTCCGTACCGCTATTGGCGAGCGCGCGGGCCGCAATGAGCGCCGTATGACTCAATGAACCGGTCGAAAAAATTGCTACCTTCGGCTTCGCCACGCCGGAGCCATGTGCGAAGGTGGGATCCCAAAGAGTAAGCGCTTTACCAATTTGAAATTGCGTTTTAGATGTTGTAAAAACGGGTGTAGCTGAACGACCGAAACGAAGATATACCGGTCCGTCTGCCTTCGCCGCGGCTATGACTGCCTTCCTCGCTTCTTCCGCATCTCCCGGAACAATAACTGTCATTCCGGGAAGCATTCTCATCATTCCAATATCTTCCAACATTTGATGCGTCGCTCCATCTGGTCCGACTGAAATACCGGCGTGCATACCGCATATTTTCACAGGCATTTTGTTTAACGATATAGTCGTGCGGATGTGTTCATAATTTCTACCTGGACTAAATACTGCGTATGATGCGATGAAAGGAATTTTTCCAGCAGCCGCCATACCGCTCGCCACAGCCGCCATATTTTGTTCAGCAACCCCCATTTCAATAAATCGCTCTGGAAATTCTTTCTGAAACCACTCCGCACGCGTGCTCTCGGCAAGATCGGCACAAAGCAACACAACGCGAGGATCGGCTTTCCCGGCCTCCACAATACCAGTGCCGAAACCATCTCGTGTTGGTACTTTTTTTATATCATCCGCGAATACTTTTGCAGTTAATTTTGCGTCAGGGTTTATCATATTTAAATATTTAAATATTTAATAAACCGATCTCCCTCTTCCGCTGTTGGCGATTTACCATGCCAATGGAAATCATTTTCGATTTCTGGCACACCCTTGCCTGGAATCGTATGCGCGATGATGAGTGTCGGTCCGCCGACTGGCGGATTCGCTGTTTTAACTTTATCAATTGCTTGTATAAATTTTGAAATATCGTGCCCGTCAACTTCTAGAACATTCCAATTAAATGCTCTATATTTATCAGCAATTGGTTCTATCGGCATTACATCTTCTGTTTCCCCATCTATCTGAATGTTGTTACGATCCATGATCGCCGTGAGCCCGGCGAGACGGTTTTTCCCCGCAAACATGACTGCTTCCCAAGTGCTTCCTTCTTCTTGTTCACCATCGCTCATCACGCAATAAACTCGTCGTCGTCGCCCACCCATGTAGGACATCGGAAGTCCTACATCTGTCGTAGGACTTCCGATGTCCCACATTTTATCCATACGAAAGGCATAGGCCATGCCGGCGGCCTGCGAGAGGCCTTCACCGAGAGGTCCCGAAGTTGTTTCAATACCCGGCAAACACAGCCGTTCCGGATGCCCTTGAAGACGGCTTCCGAATTTTCGAAGCGTGAGGCATTCTTCCACAGGAAAATAGCCAGAATGGGCCATCGCCGCATAAAGTACTGGGCAAATGTGTCCATTGGAAAGTATTAGCCGATCTCGATCTTCCCAGTTAGGCCGTTGCGGATCGTGATTAAGAATATGAAAATAAAAAGCTGTAAAAATATCCGCCATACCGAGTGAACCAGCCGTATGTCCGCTTCCAGCGGCAACAAGCATTTTGATTATTGTTTCGCGAATTGCTTTTGCTTGTTTTTCAAGTTTAAGAACTTTTTCGTCTGCAATCTGCATTTCATTATTATACCTTACGGGGACGGACATCCGATGTCCAAATGCATTTAGGACATCGGGTATCCTAACATTTTCAGACGCCGTATGGACTTTGAAGTCCTTCAAATGCCGAAATGACATCGGCTGGATTTT
Source organism: bacterium (assembly GCA_043806295.1). Taxonomy (GTDB): domain Bacteria; phylum Patescibacteriota; class Minisyncoccia; order Phycocordibacterales; family Phycocordibacteraceae; genus C7867-001. Next base: position 5,155 of record JAZDHA010000041.1, read on the forward strand.
CAGAACGCATTATAGCGGAACCGATGATGAGATTTGAAACATCAAGCGCTATAAGTTTTTTTGCATTATCAAAAGAAATGCCGCCGTCTACTTGTATTGGAAATTTCGGATGCCGTTCCCGAAATATTCGAATCTTTTCAAAAACACGATGGTCGAATGGCTGACCTTGTCTCCCTATTTGCGCAATTCCCATAAATTGTACGAATTCAACATAGTCAAGATATGGTTCTATAAGCGCAAGATCGCTCGATATATTGATTGCAAGTCCAAAGGAGATTATGGATGTAAATCCGCCGGCACCATATCGTCTCCGAGCGGATGCAAGAAGTCGCTGTAAATCGGTTGCGCTTTCGGCATGAAATATAATACGCGTCGCTCCGAGTGCTAGCCATGCTTCCGCGGCATATTCTGCATCAAGACACATACAATCAATTTCATATTCAAAACTATCAAGATGCGGGAGCATTTCGCCACGATTGACCATATCTCTCAATTCTTTAGGAGCGGTGTAAGGCCAAGATTTTGGCGAAACAAAACGCCCATCGACAACATCAATTTGTACTCGGTCGATGGAAGGAATCCGAGTAAGAAGCGCGAGTCCGTCCTCTAGGTCTTTGTGCGAGGAAGGAAGCACGGCTGGGACAACAAGACCCATACCATATATTATAGCAGTTCACAGCCATTTTAATTTTCAATGCACTCGCTTCCGATGTGCTACAATCTTATCTATGAAATCTATACGAGTCGCCATAAATGGTTTCGGGAGGATAGGCAGATCCTTCACGCGGCGCGCACAGGATCGCGGCATTGAAATTGTAGCAGTCAACGATCTTGGTTCGCTCGAGAATCTCGCATATCTTTTAAAATACGACACAGTTTACGGGCGGGCTCCATTTAATGTTTCAACGGAAGGAAATGCGCTTTTAGTCAATGGGAAAGAAGTGAAATTCTTTTCAGAAAAGGATCCAGCACAATTGCCGTGGCGAGATCTCAACATTGATGTTGTCGTTGAGTCGACAGGACACTTTACCGATTACGAAAAAGCGCGGGCGCACATCGACGCTGGTGCAAAACGAGTTGTAATTACCGCGCCATCAAAGGGTGAGGGTGGCGTTACCGTGTTAATGGGCTTGAATGAAGATAAACTCCAGGCCAATCAGATTTCTTCAAACGCTTCGTGTACTACGAATGCAGCAAGTCCCGTCATTGCCATTTTGGACGAAACAATCGGAATGGAAAAGGCGATCCTATCCACAACTCACGCATACACAGCTAGCCAGTCAATTGTTGATGGACCATCGATGAAAGATGCGCGCGAGGGCAGAGCGGCGGCGCAGAATATCGTACCGACTTCGACCGGCGCAGCCACCGCAGTGATAGCTGCATACGAGACGCTCGCCAATAAATTTGACGGGATATCTCTTCGCGTGCCGGTCGTGGCTGGTTCTATTGCAGATATTACTTTTATTGCGAAGCGCTCGACGACTGTTGAAGAAGTAAACACGATACTTCGCGGCGCCGCAGAGACATCCCGTTGGGATGGAATTTTTAAAACTACCGATGAAGAGCTTGTATCGAGCGATATTATTGGCGAACCCTATGCCTCCATCGCGGACCTCGGAATGACGCGTGTAGTTGATGGCACTCTTGTGAAAGTCCTTGCCTGGTACGACAACGAAATGGGATATGCGGAATCGCTTGTCCGCCATGTTATTGCCACCGCCAATGCCTAAAATTTATTTTGCTTCCGATCACGCCGGCTTCGAGCTGAAAAAAATACTCCTAGCATTTGTAGAGGAACTAGGGTATGCAATTGAGGACTTAGGCGCGCACACGCTCAACCCTGATGATGATTATCCGGATTTCGTACTGCAGCTCGCCAATCGCGTCGCAACTGATCCTGAAAGCCGCGGCATCATCATCGGCGGTAGCGGACAAGGAGAAGCTATGGCGGCGAATCGCGTCCGCGGCGTCCGCGCTGCGGTTTACTACGGTGACGCGCAGACATCGCAAACGGACTCGGACGGCAGTTCTTTAGACATTATTGAATCAATGCGCATCCATAACAATGCAAATATCATAGCGTTAGGCGCTAGGTTCATTTCCACTGATGAAGCGAAAAAAACCGTGAAGCATTTCCTTGAAATACAGTTTTCCGACGATCCGCGCCACATTCGCCGTCTCGCAAAATTCTGAATACACCCGCTGTCAGACACTCTTAGTTCAATAAGTAAGTGCAACACTTCAGCTAATCTGAAGTGGTATGACATACCAGCATCTGGGTGTGGAAGAACGAGAGGAAATACAGGCCGGATTGTGGCAAAGAGAATCAATTAGGTCGATTGCAAAGCGTC
>JAZDHA010000042.1:0-13742 GCA_043806295.1 bacterium
CCTTATTCATCGGGTACCGTCAATAAACTTCGTCCCCGATAAAAGATGTTTACGTACCAAGGCACTTCATCCATCACGCGGCGTCGCTCCGTCAGACTTTCGTCCATTGCGGAATATTCTCGTCTGCAGCCTCCCGTAGGAGTATGGGCCGTGTCGCAGTCCCATCGGTGGGGATCGAGCTCTCACTCCCCCTAAGCGTCGTAGCCTTGGTAGGCCATTACCCCACCAACTAGCTGATACTACGCAGGCCACTCCCGAAGCGAAAAACCTTTACTCATTCGGCTTGCGCCTCAGAGACCATCGGGAATTACCTAACCTTTCGGCTAGCTATGCCCGACTTCGGGGGATGTACCTACGCGTTACTACCTCGTTCGCAACTCTACTTCGGTCTTGCGACCTCAGCATCGTTCTACTTGCATGACTTATCCACGCCGCCAGCATTCACCCTGAGCTAGGATCAAACTCTCATTAAGAATAGGCGGAACAAAAGAATTCACACATCTTTTCATTTCACTATTTAGAATGTCAAAGGTCAAAACAAAACCCTACCCCGCCATAGCGGGGCAGTGAGGTCATACTATATGAGAGCAGAAAGCGAGTCAATAGCACTAAAAAAGAAAAAGCCACGAGGAAGAAGTAAATCTTCTTCCTCGTGGCTTTTGATCATCAACTATATGTTGCCTAGGAATTCTGCGGCGATCCCAAAAAGAAGTGCAACTACGGCACATTCACCAATTCCTTTGCATCCGTAATACTGGAGGCCCGCAGTAGCAACTCCAAATACAATTGCTGCCGAAAAACAGAGCAATGTGAAAAATTTTAACTTTTTCATCTCAACGACCTCCTTTTCTCCCGAATCGGGAATTATTTTTGGGCGGAATGCCCCTTACTTGTCTGTGGCGATATTAGCATAATGATATTTCTCGTCAAGCCGCCGTACTATTGCCTTATACATACGATTAGCCGTATAATTACATGTATGAAAACAACAGCTTCATTTACTAGCACTATTTCACCCGAACTTATAGCGTGGGTTGATAAGCGCGCGCGGAGTCAGAAGCGAACGCGCCGTTCTGTCTTGGAAGAGGCCCTCAAGAGTTATCAACGCGAGGATATGAAGAACATCCTTAGAGAGGGATTTGCGCGAGCGGTGCATGATGCAGATATGCTTGAACTCGTTGAATGGGGTATGGATGATTATAAACATCTTGTAGGTCGCGCGTAGCTATGCGACAAGGTGATATTTGGTTCGCCAACCTCAACCCGATAAAGGGGTCAGAGCAATCTGGAAAAAGACCGGTCGTGATTATTTCTGGAAATACGCTTAATGATGCACTCCCTATCGTCATCGTTGTGCCTATTACATCAAAGATAAAGTCCTATCCGACCTGTGTTCTGTTGTCGGCGAACAGAATGAATGGATTAAAAAAGGACTCTGAAGCAATTCCCTTTCAGATTCGCACGATCGCCAAAAAGCGGCTTACTAAGCAAATTGGTTGCATCAACGAAAATGAACTTCGAGAGATCCTTAAAGGGTTATTTTTAGCATTGACGCACTAAAAACACAAAAAAATGCGTTGCCAAGATTGCGTGCAAAAAAATGACGCGTATGATGGAATAAGCCGTCACTTCCTTCCCTTGTCTATGAGTGTCCAACACCGGGTGTTGGACACTTTTATTTTTTAGAAAATTTCCGCGCAAGCGGGATGAGAAGAGGCGCTGCAAGTAAGATTGATGAATATGTGCCAGAAATAACGCCAACAAGCATAACTAGTGAGAATGTTCTTGTAGCATCAGCGCCAAATAATACAAGCGCAAGAAGAGCAAGAACTACTGTAAGCGAAGTATTAATGGAACGAGTCATTGTTTCGCTGATGCTCTTCCCCACTGTTTGTTCAAATGTTTCTTTTATTCCAACTTTTTCGTTATGTGCTAGATGTTCGCGAACGCGATCGAAAATAACGATTGTGTCGTTCACTGAATATCCGAGAAGAGCGAGAAGCGCCGTTACGAAAAGTGCATCCACCTGAACACTCGTGAAATGTGCCAGAACAGCAAAGAATCCTGCGGGGATAACAAGGTCGTGCAAGAGACACACGATGACTGTAAGCCCATAACCCCAAGAAGGAACAGGGCGCGACACTTTACGGAAGGCAAATGCAATATAAAGAATGATTGCGAGTGCGACAGCAAGAATCGCCCAAAGCGCCTTATTGGCGAATTGCCCACCGAGTGTAGGACCAACGGAGGTATATGAAATTTCTGTAGTTGATGCATTTTGCGCAAGTACTTCAAGAACGGCGTCATGTTCAGCCGGCGTCATGGTTCGCGTGCGAATAGAGATTGCGTCATCACCTGACGCTCGTATAAAAACAGTACCGAGAGGAATGGTCGCGACTTGTTTTTCTATTTCGGTGATTGATGGACGCACACTCTGATAACTCATCTGTACAAGAGAGCCGCCAGTGAAGTCAACATCGAGAGGAAGGCCAAAGAAAATGATGGCGCCGAGTGCCCCAGCCAAGATGATGCCGGTAATCCAAAAATATACGGTGCGATAAGTAGCTATATTCATATTTTTCGTATGCCGCTACTAAGTAAGAAATTCCATTTCCCACTTCTTGTTTCTGGAACAAGAGCCAGCAAGAAAATGCGCGAAAGTGACACAGCAGAAATAAATGATGAGAGAACACCAAGCACGAAGACGAGTGCAAAACCCTGCACTATGCTCGTTCCGAGCCAGAAGAGGATCACACCAGAGATGAGCATTGTGAGGTGGCCATCGCGGATAGCAGTCCATGCACGCGCAAAACCAATGTGCACGGCTTCACGAGGACTCTTCCCTTCACGCAATTCCTCCTTAGTGCGTTCAAATATGAGAACATTTGCATCTACAGCCATACCGAGAGTAACGATGAGACCTGCGATTCCCGAAGCTGTAAGAGTGATAGGAATAACCTTAATAATGGCAAGCATAAAAGCGAGATATTCGGCCAACGCGATTGTAGCAATCATTCCAGGGAAGCGATACCAAGCGATCATGAATAGTGCGATGATGAAGAAGCCGATGATGCCCGCGTTGACGCCTGCAACAATCGCAGCGGCGCCAAGTGTCGGACCAACAGAAGAACTGCTGTCAAGAGAAATTGGAACTGGAAGCGCTCCGAAATTTAGATTGCGTACTAAATCACGCGCTTCGGTTGCAGTAAAACGGCCGCTAATGACTGCTTGACCGCCAGGAATCGCTTCTTGAATAGTTGGTGTGGAAATTGGTTGTCCATCAAGAAATATAGCAAGTGTTTGACCGATGTTTTCGCTCGTTATTTTTTCAAAGAGTTTTGCACCGTCTGTATTGAAATTAAGAAGCACCTGTGGTGCAGAAAGACCTGCTGTAGCACCTGAACCGAATTGAAGTGCAGCACTCGCAAGATAACGGCCGGTTAGACCGGTTGGAATAAATGTTACTGATGAAGTAGCTTGTCCCAAGATTGTTGATGTAGTTGCGAGCCGAAAATCTAATGTCGGTGTTTCGCCAAGTGCGGCGACTGCGGCCTTAATATCTGTCACTCCAGGTAAATCAACAATAAGTCGATCTTCAGAAAATCCTCCGGCCTGTTGTGTTTGCACGAGCGGTTCTGCTACACCGAAGAGATTCACCCGCCGTTCAATAATGCCCTGGAGCGCTGATAGAGCATCGCCTCGGTCGCTTGGGCTTGTCTGGCTCATGTCAGCTTTGTACACAAGTTCTGTACCGCCTGCGAGATCAAGACCGAGCTTAAAGCGATATGAGCTCATAGGATTTGCTTCGGTAGACCAAACAAAATATGCAAGCAAACCCCCAACAATGAGGGCGATAACCGCAAACACTCGGAAACGATTCATAGGGAGAGTATAGATGAATTCTTTTGTTCGGCAAGTGTTACGACATTCTCAAAGAGACAGGCAACGGCGAGTGGGCCTATACCGCCAGGGACAGGAGTGAAAATTGAACATATTTCTGCGCAAGCAGGATCGGCATCGCCAACTAATTCCCCGTTGGATTCAGATGTACCTGCATCAATAAGCACGACTCTTTCTTTCAACATGTCAGGTTTAATGAGATGAGGAGAGCCGGCACCCGAGACGATAATATCCGCGGTAGCAAGGGTAGCCCTTGCTACCGCTGAACTTGAGCGATTAATTATCGTAACTTCTGCGCCTTGCTGTTTAAGCCATGTTGCAACAGGAGCACCAACGAGAAAACCTCTGCCTATTACTACGGCATTCTTCCCTTCTATCTCTATGCCTCCAATTTCTAAAATCTTGTGAACTGCCCCAACTACTGGCGGTAGAAGAGCATCCTTATCGCCTCGTTCAAATTTTTCTCGCGCCGCTTTCGAAAGTACATCAGCATCTTTCTCGATCGGTATAAGATCAAGCATATTCTTTAATTTTGGTGGTAGTGGAAGTTGGATGATAGCCGCATCGGCATCGTGAAAAAAATTCGAATTTCTTGTGATCTCAAAATCGCATCCAGCTTCTAATGCACTCTTCTCTTTTATTTTCAAATACGAATGCGTCACTTGTGTTTCGTCAGGAGAAATAAAGACAGAAACTTTAGGACGATGTTGTAATTTCTTCGCGCGTTCTTTCGTTCGCGCTAGTACTTCTTTTGCAAGTGCGCGACCATCTATAATCATGTTCCAGAAAAAGAGAGGAGCGTGCGGAGGGTTTTGATGGCAATAGCGAGATCGAGTCCGAAAGAACGGTGTTTTAGGTAATACAAATCAAAAGAAAGTTTTCGCTGTGTGCGTGCAACATCCGCTCCGCCTCGAGGAGGATCCGAATCATGGATCTGCGCCCATCCAGAAAGACCCGGAGTGATTAAATGACGCATTTTATATTGAGGAATCTCGCGTTCATATACTTCAGCAATTTTCGGCAATTCTGGTCGAGGACCAATGAAAGAAAGATCGCCAACTAGCACATTCCATAATTGCGGAAGTTCATCAATGCGTGTCTTTCGTAATATTTTTCCGAGCGTAGTTACTCGATTTTTTTTCTGTAATTCCGGATCGCCATGATCATTGAAAAGCATTGAGCGCAGCTTCACAATACGGAATATTTTGTCTCCCTTCCCGATTCGTTCGTGACGAATAAATGGAGAACCGTCCTGCAAAGAAAGAAGTAATGCCGCGATGGCGACGAATGGAATCGCGACAATAGATCCAGCGATTGCAAACGCAATATCAAATAGGCGCTTTGCGCCATCATAAAGAGAACGGCGATTTGGCAAGGTCTCAAGAAGTTGTTTTGTATCCAAATATGACAACGGTATGCGATCAAAAATTTCTTCATACAGAGATTCAACATCCATCGTTATAATTCCATTAACTTCACCCACGGCTTGACCATTTTTTTCTATTCGATCAATGAACCGAATTAGGTATTTGCTGTTTCCATTTACTTCGTCATATAACTCATCTGCGGCTGGACCAGAGCCGATCAAAATAACTGGTATTCGCTTGCCGTACGCGATTTCGCGATTCATATGATAAAAACGCCACGCGCTCTCTGCGATTATCGATACAATGAGAAAGAGAACGAGAATGGTCTTCGGTTCTATGGAAAGAGGAAGCGCAAAGAAGAGTACTGCTGAGATTGCGACTGTTGCCGCTTGCGCGCCAAGGATTCGTGTACCCATTACACGACGAATCGGTCGTGTCTGTTTTTCATACAGACCTGCGATATAGAAGATCGCAAGAGATAAACAAAACATCGGTAGAAACGGTATAAAGTTCGCCTCAAAGTAACTTAGGGAAGGCAATTCAAGGTTACGAAGAAGAAGTGCGGCCCAGAGGGACGCTGTTAATATGACAAAATCCCCTATAAGGAGAAGTGTCGTCTCGCGGCGGTCAAATGCCATAACTATGGATACTATAACGCAGAAATATATTGTACAGTTGCAGATATGAGAAAAATCCTTTTTATTATAACTAAATCAAATTGGGGCGGCGCCCAGCGCTATGTCTTTGACCTCGCGACTGCACTTCCCAGTGCCGAATTTGAGGTTGTTGTAGTATTTGGCCAGCCAGGACTACTTGCTGAAAAATTGCAAAAATCTGGTCTTACAACGCACCCGATACTGTCCCTCCAACGAGATGTCTCACTAACATCAGATATCAAAAGTTTTTTTGAACTCCTGCGGCTTTTCCGCAAAGAAAAACCAGATATTGTGCACCTTAATTCTTCTAAAGCCGGCGGTATGGGAGCGCTCGCCGCAAGGATCGCCGGAGTGCATAAAATAATTTTCACTGTTCACGGTTGGCCGTTTTGGGAACAACGCAATTTTCTGAGTCGCGCGCTTATTTATTTATTTTCTTGGCTGACGGTCTTGCTTTCGCATATTGTCATTACAATTTCTGATTATGATTTACATGTTGCGCAAAAAATGCCATTCGTCGGGAGAAAAGTAGTACGCATTTACAACGGTATTGATTCACATATTGAGTTCGGTTCTGCAGATATGATTAGGAACGCTTTCCCTCCAAATGTAACCATCACAGGAGCAATCGGGGAGTTGAATAGAAACAAAAACCAGAAAGCTCTTATAGAGCAAGCAAAAAATAATCCTGATGTGTATGTTGCCATTGTTGGCGATGGCGAAGATCGTAAAATGCTTGAAGAGAAAATAAAAAAATATAATCTAAATAATCGAGTAAAATTGTTTGGATTTATGCCAGCGAGCGAGGTATTGCGCGGGTTTGATGTGTTCGCACTTCCATCTATCAAAGAGGGATTACCTTATGTACTACTCGAAGCCAAAGCGGCAGGTCTTCCTATTGTTGCAAATCGTGTCGGCGGAGTTGGAGAAATACTTGACGCAAAAGATATGAACGAATTTTCGCTCGAGCAGATGGTGAAAAAAACTATTGCGCTCTATCAGAATTAACCGCCTAGATACTCATTCTCGCTCGTGTTACGAACTGCCCCGCGTCCATGACGAGCGAGCGAGGTGACAATACCGAGCGAAGCAAACTCAAGAATGAGATGTGAGCCGCCATAGCTTAAAAAAGATATGGTCGTACCAGTTACCGGTAGTAGACCTAAATTGATTCCTGTATGTATAGCAGCATGTGATGCAAAAAGTATGAGAACTCCTAGCGTAAAAAATGAATCGAAATTTGTTGCAGATGCTCGTGCGATCTGTGCAAGCCGCGCGAAAAGAAATCCGTATACAAGAAACAAAAGCAAAACGCCAACAAAACCCCATTCTTCAGCAAACGCGGCAAAAATAAAGTCGGTCTGATACTCTGGCAAAAATCGAAGTTTTGATTGCGTCCCGTAGCCGATACCCTTTCCAAAAATTTCACCAGAACCAATGGCGATTTTTGCTTGATATGCATTATATCCAGCTCCGTGTATATCACTCGCCGGATTCACAAATGAGATAATACGAGAACGCTGATATGGTTTTAAACCACCAAACCAAAGTACAGAAGCACCGATGAGACCGATAAGTCCGAGGACGAGAAGATGCTTCTTTGATATACCGGAGATGAGCATCATACCAATCCAAATAGTACAGAATATGATTGCGTTCCCCATATCCGGCTCTATTAGTATAAGTACCGCTAAAGTGAGCGTATACGCGCCGGAAACGACGATGTGACGGAAATCACCAATCTCGACATGCCGTCGTGAGAGGTATTTTGCTAGAAGTGCAATAAAAGCAAGTTTTGCTAAGTCCGCCGGCTGGAAAGAAATGAATCCAAACGAAAACCACGCGCGTGCGCCCATCACAGGATTAACAGCGACAAGAAGAACGGCAAGTAGCGCAATGGAAATTAAATAGATAATCATCACAACTTGCGTCCGCCGAATAAAACGCAAATCAATTTTTGATAAACAAATGTAAACACCTGTTGCAATTATTAGCCACAGAAATTGCCGCGACGCAAGTGATGAGCCCTGCCCAAAAGTGCTCATCGTTAGAATACCGATAAGTGATAGTGAAAGCGCTGGAAGAAGAAGTGTCCAATCCCCTCCAATGGAAGAAAAAAATTTTCGAAGTGACTGTACTTGAGAACTCACGGCAGCAAAATAATTGGTAGAACCTCTATCAATGTCGGCAAGCTTGCAAAAGCGCTGTTCCATGTAAATGTAGCGACCGCCTGTCCTTGCCCCATAATAGTAGGCACGATTGTTTTTGACGCTGCTATAATTTCTTTTTTGTCATTGTAGACGATAACAATTACTTGGACATTATTCAAAATCGTAACACCTGGATTTTCAAGTATCGCCTCAATTCTCGGTTCGGATGTAGTACCACCTTTTATCGCATTTAATACTATAGGTACAATTCTAGGATCATCGGTTGTAGCGAACCACTGCTGAGCGGATGCAGTTATTTCGAGAAATGCACTCGTCACTTTTTGTTTTCCTGCCTGACCGGCAGGCAGGCCGGAAGATATACCGGGGACAAATACTGGTATGGCCGTGTTGGGTGGAAAATCTAGTGTACCGCTTACTTTTTGTATGAATATCTGATCAGCACCATAGAAAGTAATGTTGTACGGAACATTTTTCGCCGCGGCATTCGTATTTTTATTTTCTACCAATGCAATAACATCAACACGACCATCGGCATTTTTAAGCACTTTAGTGAAGAGAACCACCGGTTGCTGTACTTGTGCAGTACAGAGATACGCGCACGGTCCGCCACAATCAATGCCCGCTTCGCTTTGATTCTGCACGCCGTCGGTGCACGACGGCGTTTTATAGAGCGCTGTGATAAGCACTATCGCCAAAAACGCGACAACGACTATGCCGATAATCAGCAGAATAATGAATCGTCTCCTCGCGGCCCAGCTCATAGAGATAGTATAGCAAAACTATTCCAAGCTAAATTCTATGAGTTCTTTTTTTATTATCTCGTCATCGATTGAAAATCCGTCTTTGAATATAACCTGTTCTGAATAATCGATGTCTTCAAAATAAGCGAGTTGGGTCCTGAAGATTTTTTCGTTGAACTCGTTACCGAAAATTTCTACGCCCTTTGCCGTTATTTCAGAAACGGTATGGCTCGCTTTCAGAATGAAATATAAATCAACATAGTCCTTCCATTTGGCGCGACGACCGAGTGCGAACGCCTTCATTGCGGCAAGCGTAAGGATGTCGGGGATCTTTATGATGTCATCAAACGATTCTGAAAAATCTATTTTGTATGGGAACTGAAAAAAGGTGAACTTAACGTTGCCAATCAAAAATGTATACTCCCCTTTTTTGTTAACAAGAACAGTGCTGATGGCTTTCTGCTTTGTGATTTTCGTTTTAATGGAATAATTGCTGAATTCATCAAACCTGAACAAGTCAAAATCTATCGACTCTCTATGTCCAAGGTGGAGTGCGATTGCTGTGCCTCCGACCAGACCGAATTTTTTTGAAAAAGATTTCACAACCGGCAGAAGCTTTTCTTGTTCACTTGTGAGAATATCTCTATGCATACTTTTGAAAGTACAGTTTGAAATAATTCACGACTTCCGGACGGTAGTTTACTCTGACACGGCTCGTGTTCGCACGAAAAGTTTTTGCGACTTCTTGTATCCCGAGGAGCGCAATCAGCTCTCGCACGTCGTTCATATCACCATAGTTTAAAACAGCTTCTACTACGGCCTCTGGTGAGAGACCGTCATAATTTCTTGTTGACCAAAACAGATATTTTCTTTGTTTTACAAAATCGCCGATAGTCATGCTATATATTATACCATATCGGCAACAAAAAATCGTCTCCTCGCGGCCCAGGACATGGAGGTAGTATACTAAATTTTTAACGAAAAATGTCGTCGTGCGTGCCTATGTTGATGAGGAGAAGAACGAGAATATTGTCATATTTCTGATACTCCAACAACAAATTGTGTTGTATGTGACACTCGCGATATTCCTGAAGTTCGCCGGATAGTTGGTGATCTTGATATTTTGCTTCCAATCTTTCTCCTCGCGTGAGCACATCGATTATTTCATCAAGAACACTCTGCTCGAAGTTCTTATGCCTTGAAACTCGTTTGTACGCTTTTCGATAAGTTTTAGTCGAGCGGACTTTGTACATGTTTAACCATTTTTAAGAATGTCATTGTGAAGTTCTCTCGCACTCGCATAACTCTTTCCGTGTTTAAGAGCCCATTTAGCCTCTTTGATGAGCTGAAGTTTTTTCTCTCGAGGCCAATAGTCCGCACTCATCACGGGAAATGGGATCTCTTTAGTATTCATCACTTGTGTTAGATACAACTTCACGCCGGAGGACAGATCAAGCCCCATAGAACGAAATGCTTTCTGTGCCGCATCTTTTACCTTCTGATCAATGCGAATTTGCAGTGTTGTGGTCATAATGACTAGTGTATACCTATATATTTTTCTGTCAATACAATGTCATTACATTCTGTGGATAAGAAACTAAAAAATCGTCTCCTCGCGGCCCATGACATGCGGGTAGTATAACAAACAAGTTGTGCTTCTTGAACAAATTGTATTTTTATAGTAGTTTCGATAGCAGATGTTCATATCCGATAGTAAAGGAGGTGTGTTGTGAAGAAAATAGATCGGCTTAGGTGGATAGAAGAGACATTCGGTAAAGAGTTCGTTCTTCCCTATGTGTTATGCAACGACTTGCAGGATATTCTGAACGCAATTAATGCTTTTGAAGCTACTGGAAAGACATGGGGATTTAGAACTGACACGCGCGAAGGTCAAACTCAAGGCATACTGTGCCCATTTCTTTTCAAAGGAACAATAAATGGGGCACGGAAGATATGGAACGAAAACAAAAAGAAACTGTATTATCTCGTTTGTGAAAACATATTAGAAGTGAGATGCCATGGTGTTGCTGTGCTCTTAGATGCAGAACATATCTTCATTGAATTTAATGATAAGGAACCGTTTATCTCCTTACGCGATATGTATAAACATCCAAAGAATCTCAGGCACATTGGCATCGGACCTTCTAGTTTTGTTTTTGTGTGGGAAATACCAACACCAATAAGATGTTTCCATCCGGAAGAGACATCAATGTATTCATTTGACCGTCTCTACCGTCTTATGGTTTCCATCAAACTGAGAGAAATTGTAGTTGAATTCACGGTTACCGACAAAAAGAAAATTATTATCTGGTAGTAGGACGGCTTCATTATAATGAATCCGTCCTTTTGTTTTTATAAAATAGATTTTGTTCAAGTGCTTGGTTTTGGTCATTGTGAACTTTGTGTTGGCGCTTACCTACTCTCCCCAACTGTAACGCTGAGTACCATCGGTTCTCGAGGGCTTAACTGCCGAGTTCGGAATGAGATCGGGTGTTTCCCCTCTGATGAAGCACCAACACAAAGCACACAATGTTGCTTTGGTTGATATACGAAATACGCAACCCCGACGCTTTGGTCGGGACCCCGACTATAACATCGGGGAAGGAAATGCAAACAAACGATTGTGTTATACAGAGTTCCGCATGAGAGATTGGAAATATTAGTACTCCTCGGCTCCACGCCTCGCGGCGCTTCCACCTAGAGCCTATCAACCTCGTCATCTTCAAGGATTCTCATAACGATTCCTAATCTTGGAGCACGCTTCCCGCTTATATGCTTTCAGCGGTTATCGCAACCCGACATAGCTACCCAGCGGTGCCCTTGGCAGGACAGCTGGTAGACCAGAGGTCAGTTCAGCCAGGTCCTCTCGTACTGTGGCCAACCCTCCTCAAGAATCAACGCCTGTAGTAGATAGGAGACCAACCTGTCTCACGCATTTCGTTTACTCCGATTACCCGGAGGATCGGACTGTAACTTTATCCGCGCTGAGATTTTCTTAGCGGTATTCCGCTTTAGAAAATCCAAGTGAGGGCGCGCTTGCGCGAGCCTCTTCTGGATAATCAACATTCAGTCTCTACGGGCGCTGAGATTTTCTTAGCGGTACTCCGCTTTAGAAAATCCAAGTGCAGTCGCTTTCTTAAGCGAGCTGCCGCTTTCGCTTCCCTCGGAATTATCCTTAATCAGGATTTCTCCGATATAAGTTGATAACATGTATTACATTCCTGTAACGCATCGCCGTGTCATTGTTGGTTCTATCTTTTTTTATTTGTTTTAGACGAAAAAACTCTCTGGTTTTGATAACAATCTCTATGGGGTTCAAACGAGTTGAACATCCGATTTTGTAATCAGGTGCTCAACGGTTTGAACCCAGCTCGCGTACCTTTTTAAATGGCGAACAGCCATACGCTTGGGACCTTCTCCAGCCCCGCGCTAAGGTGAGCCGACCACTTCTGTATACATTTCCTTATACTATTCCCATATTGCTATGGGCGCAGACTATACCTTTGCTTTGCAATCCAACAAAGCACCAGCGTGTTATGGCGGCAATTCGATTCCGCCATCTTCATCCTGCTTATGAAAGCAAGAATTCAGTCGTTACGGGGTCAATCAATGTGCTGAAAAATGGTGGGGTAGAATTTCCGGCCGGAAACTTCCACCCCCTGATTAGGACCTTCTCGGATTCTGCGCTAGGAATCCAAAGTCTGCACCTTCACGGCACTGAAACTCAGGTTCAACGCCCAACAAACGGGCTCCCCCAAGAAAATCAATGTTGTTCCGATCACTTGCAGACATCGTTGGTCAAAACCATTTTTCAGCACACTGACGACTTCCCACGGTGTTGACCATATCTCTATTTTAACGCGAGAGACATATGGCTTTCTCCGTTATGAGCTGATTTATACTCGACATACGGCTTGTTTATCGAGGTGCCGAACTCCGCCGTCGCTATGGACGCTTGGGCGGAACTAGCCTGTTCAATCTTTCATGCGCAAATCATTTCGCGCATTCGGGATGGCTATGATTAGACTATATCTTCACCCGTTCACACTTTCGAGTGTGTCGGGGACGGCGTCTTAGCTTCAAAATCGCTTCGGCGCGATTTTTTGCTCTGCGTCTCTTTCAACGCAAGTCGTTACGGGGTCAATGAGTGTCGCTTAAAGATTTTAAGCGAACGAGGGGAGCAGTTTACACCGCCATACCTTTTCATCACTCACGACTTCCCACGGTATTCAGAAAGCTCTCGCTCCCGGTTCACCGTTATAAGCCGTTCTTATATCCGCAGATTGCTCCGCGGGAGGACAACAAACCCTTATTTCAGGGTCCATCCCCAGGGTAACTTATATCCGTTAATCTCTGGCCGCATCTAAGGCGTACCATCGGTTCACTATGCTCTGCTTTCGCATCTGCTCGGGATGTACCCCCCGCAGTTAAGCTCTCTTATGCCATTACACTATCGCCACGGTTTCCATTCGCGGCTAGAGAACCTTAATAGACTCCTCCGTTACTTTTTAGGAGGATAGCGCCCCACCAAAACTACCCGCCACGCACGGTCCCCCGTTGGATCCCAACGGGGTTAGATCCCGCCGGATTTAAGAGTGGTATTTCACTGACGGCTCCATGACTCCCGAAAGAATCACTTCAAAGCCTCCCACCTATTCTACGCAGAAATCCAGCTGGACCAATACGAAGCTGTAGTAAAGCTCCTGGGGTCTTTTCGTCTAACTATGGGTATCCGGCATCTTCACCGGAAGTGCATTTTCACCGAGCGAGTCCTCGAGACAGTTTCCCAGTCATTACACCATTCGTGCACGTCGGAACTTACCCGACACAATTCTGTTACTTTCTATCCTCGTGAGTATTGAGGATATTGACTCCACTTTTTGGAGCGGCTTGACGCGAGTCAAGCTC
>JAZDHA010000043.1:0-3044 GCA_043806295.1 bacterium
TAATATCGAAAACAGGAATGCGTATGTGAAGATTCTCGCGGGTGGTGTGCCGCAGAAGGCGTTCGATATGCGAACTCTTGATTTCCCGCGCGGAAATCAATCGCAGGTAGATGATCTTATTCACCTCTCATCGCTCACCTACGGTCGCGATCGTGCTACGGTTGAAAATATGATTCGCGAGCGGTACTTAGTTCATTAACGCCCGTGGCGCAGTTCAGGTGTATGCAAAAAGATTTTGACAGGTGGAATGAGATAAAGAAAAGAACGCACTCGGGGCGTTCTCATTTTTACACTGTTCGCGAGATATGGTGGTGCAAGGAAAGAGAGCGACAGCTCTACTTTCTCAAGCGCGCGCGATTGACACGCGACGGTTGGTGGAGAAGATTGGGTTCCTTGATAAAGCCATTTTCACACAATTAAGAAAAGCCGTCAGAAAGTTATTCTGACGGCCCTTCTTGTTACCTGTTCTCCCTCTTGCGAGGGTAAGGCCGAAGCCACTTGTAGAGTCATGATAGCAATCCTAACGAAGAAGTCAACCGAACCTGTGGATAACACGC
This sequence comes from bacterium, assembly GCA_043806295.1. Taxonomy (GTDB): domain Bacteria; phylum Patescibacteriota; class Minisyncoccia; order Phycocordibacterales; family Phycocordibacteraceae; genus C7867-001. The sequence continues at coordinate 558 of JAZDHA010000043.1, forward strand.
CCATGGACAGGAATCTTATGCACTTGTCGTAGCTCACCTATGGTCGTGATCGTGCTACGGTTGAAAATATGATCCGAGAACAATATCTCTCGCACTAAATATGATTAATGAAGGACCAAAAAATAAGAGAGAGTCAACACTTTCACAGGAAGAAATTGATGCATTGTTAAGTGGACTTTCTGATGAAGACCCAAAAGAAACTCCATCGGCTAAGGTCGAGCAATCACCCGAAGTGGAACAGAAACAGGAAGAACTAAAACCAGAAGATCCGTGGAGTATTTTAGGGAGTGAGAAGTTTGCTTTTCAGGATGATCTTTGGAATCTCTATAATGCTTCCTCGGGTCTCGATTTACCCGATGATGTTTTCCAGAAGTACTGGAGTCTTTCACATGAACAGGAAAAAAATTTCGAATCCGGCGATGTCACCGCACAGAAGGAAACACAAGCAAAAATAGATGCCTTTATGGCCGAGCAGCGTGCTGCGGCGGAGGAAAGGAAGAAAAAAGAAACTAAATCCAAAGTTGAACCTCCGCAAGAGCCAGAGCAACAACAAGATCAACAAGAAGCTGTGAGAACTGACGAAGGAGAAAACGATAACCAGCAAATAGAAAAAGGATTTGAGGGTAACTACATCGATTTTGTTCCGGTTTCGGAGATGGAGGCACGGATGAAAGAAGATACCCCAGCGGGATGGAAAAAGAGATTGCACGATCTCATCGAGGGCGCGGGAGAAAAAATCGGTGAAGTGAAAGAAAAAGTAACGGGACTTTTTAAACAAAAGAAAGAATATCTAACCGCGCGAAGTGCAAAACTTGGCGCAGAATTAGGGAACTATGATCCGACGGTAGAAAAATTATTCCGTTCAATGGGCGATAAATATAACAAGCTTGGTTGGAAATCGAAACTGGGAGTCGGTCTCGGCCTTGGTCTTGGAGCTGCGGCATTTACGACGGTCTCGATGCCCGCCGCCATTGCCTGTATGTCCGGCATTGCTGCACAGCGTACTTTTGGCATGGCGAGCATGTTTTTGAAATTTGAAAAAAATAATAAGAATCCAGATCAATCAGAAGAAGAAAAGTTTTGGAAGTTTGGCAATAAAGAAAAAGCAATGCTTAAGGCAATTGGATATTCGTTAGGCATGAGTTACGGAATCGGCAAGGCGATAGGATTCGCAAGCGATTCAGAATATGGACAGGCAGTGCATGAATGGTTAAAGCACCATTGGCCTTTTGGTTCTGCTGCACAACCATTGTCATATGAAGCACACAATGCACCTCCAGTGCCTGTGGCCCCTACGATTCCTGAAATACCAACTATAGAAATACCAGCTATAGAAATACCCGATGTCTCTGTAAACGCATCGCCAGGACACGGATACGAGTGGATGATGAAACGGTTGTGGGAACAATTGAGAGACAAAAATCTTGATCCTAGTAAGTATGCCGATGATAGCGATATTCGACAGTTGCTTGAGGCAAAAGCAGACACTATAGATGGTGTCGTGCATCGAATTGCACTTGATGAGAATCACGGATTCTTTAAACCAGACGGAACAAGCGTGAAGATAGATCTCGATACGGAAATGTTTTTAAATGATTATGGAGATGTCCAACTTTCTGGTCACATTAACGCCGTCCACGCGCCAGATGGCGCGGCGGTTACCCCAGTGTATCCGCCGCCAGAAGCACCTACTGTCCTCGAAGCGCCAGCTACTTTTACTCCCGAGACGCCTGTAATTCCCAAAGTTAAAGTTGGAGCACCACCAGCTCCAGATGTTCAAGCATATTCATATATTGAACTTCCTCTTCCTGAAAATCCGACAACGTCCATCTCACATCCTGATGATTTACCAATTTCCCAAGCCGAAATACAGTACAATGCTGTTCCTGACAAAGTTGAGACGCCAACACCTTCCGTCGAATCAGAAACAGAGCCATCGACTGTTGAATCATCGCCACCTGTATTTCCTGAAGTTGTTAAAGAAAACATAATAATAAATAGATCTGGTATCGAAGTACCGATGAACGAGTCGCGTATTTATGCCGATGCAGGAGATAAACACTTGTTTGTTTATGGCGGTTCTCCCAAAGAACAGGCCGCTGCAATCCAAGAATATCTCACCGCGAATCCGGATAAAGTTGTATATAGTGCTGGCAAAAATGAAGACGGCACTTACCGCATTCTTTGGCGTCTAATAGAAGGGAAGGCGATGCCCGATGCGGCTCCAGTGCAAAAACAAGGATTCTTCGGTTGGCTCGGATCTCTATTTTCCGGAAATTCATTTATGGAAGCACCCGATCCAGAAGAATTTAAAAGTGTTATTAAATAATTATGATATTATGCCACCTATGCAAGACGAATTAACAGTCGCAATTGCCGCCGACCTCGGCATTACCGATCTTCCAATCGATGAACAGAAAACGCTTATCTCGCAATTCGGCGAGGTTGCGCTGAAAGCAGCGACGCTTTCGGTGATTGGAAAACTTT
>JAZDHA010000044.1:0-2175 GCA_043806295.1 bacterium
AGTGATGCGTCTTTTGCGTGAGACCGGCGAAGGATTCACTTTGGAGGTCTTGGGTCTTCATGGTGAGAATATGGAACAAATCCACCGAGCGTTAAAACAAACGACCGGAATCGTTCTCATTTCTGGACCAACTGGAAGCGGAAAGACAACCACTCTATATACTATGCTTGATATTTTGAATCAGCCGGATGTAAACATTTCTACTATTGAAGATCCGATTGAATATCAGATGAAGCGCGTCAATCAGACGCAAGTAAATCCTCAAATTGGTTTTACATTTGCAAACGGACTACGGTCTCTCGTGCGCCAAGACCCAGACATTATCATGGTCGGCGAAATTCGCGACGGAGAAACGGCATCACTTGCCATAAATGCCGCGCTCACAGGACATCTTGTGCTTTCAACTATTCACACAAATAGCGCTGCTGGTGCAATACCGCGCCTTATTGACATGGGTGTTGAGCCATTTCTTCTCGTTTCAACAGTTCGTGTCATTATAGGACAACGGCTTGTCAGAAAGCTCTGTGAAAATAAAGAAGAGTATACAGTAGACGCGACTATGCGTACAAAGATTGCGAGCGAAGCCGACTTCGCGGCGGCATTCAAGGCACTTCAGGATGAAAAATTAGTAAAAAAGGGCTCAACACTTGATGATTTACACTTTTATCGGCCGGTACCATCGGCAGAAAATGAAGACGGGTATAAAAGCCGCATCGGTATTCATGAAGTGTTAACCGTTTCATCAGCCATTCGCGACATAATGCTTCATTCAGGCACAAGTGATGCCCTAGAAGCACAGGCGAAGAAAGAAGGCATGCTCACCATGCTTCAAGATGGCCTATATAAAGCAGTGCGAGGCATCACAAGCATTGAGGAGGTTTTGAGAACTATCAACGAATAGCTATGAAATTCAGCGTAACCATACGAAAAGAGGGGACATCGGATCAAATAAAGATTGTTGAAGCAACAACGCGATTTGATGTATATGATCAGGTTAGAAATGATGGTGGATCTGTTGTTTCGATTGAAGAACAGAAAGGATTTTCACTGAGGGCGCTATCTCGTTTCAACATATCGATCGGCACTGGAGTTAGGCGAATTGAAATAATTCATATAGCCAAGAATTTGGCTACGATGCTTTCCGCAGGTTTATCTATTTCCAGATCGCTTTCGGTTATTGAGCGGCAATCGAGCAATAAACGACTGAAGTCGATTGCTGTCGGCCTTGCCGAGTCGGTCAAAAAAGGGTCATCATTCTATGAGGCATTATCCGCCTATCCAAAAGTGTTTCCTGAAATATTCGTCGCGATGTCGCGCGCTGGCGAAGAATCTGGATCATTATCTGACGCTCTCTCCATTGTCGGACTCCAAATGGAACGATCAGAGGACTTGGTACGCAAAGTAAAGGGTGCAATGATTTATCCGTCTATTGTCATAACTGCAGTCGTCATTGTCGGAATCCTAATGCTCATTTATGTCGTGCCGACATTGACTAAAACATTCACCGAGCTGGGGGTGGAAGTTCCTCTAGCCACAAGGATCATCGTCGCAATTTCGAACTTCATGGTCGCCAATGTATCGCTTGTGTTTACTGTTTTTATCGCAGTTATCGCCAGCGGGATATATTTTGTCCGTTCAAAACAAGGGAGCGCATTAGTGGTCGCGTGCGCTCTATACTTGCCAGTTATTGGAGAACTCGTACGAGAGACATACACGGCGCGCGCCGCCCGTACGCTATCCTCATTATTGTCAGCCGGCGTTCCTGTACTTGACGCTCTATCAATAACTAAAGAGGTTGTACACGCGCGCGCCTTTGCGAAGGTGGTCGAAGATGCAGAGACGGGCGTAAAAAAGGGAGAAGTTCTTTCGGCTTCATTTGCAAATCGTACGCACTTGTATCCTGTGCTGATGAGCGAGATGTTGGCCGTTGGAGAAGAAACGGGTAAGGTTGCTCCAATGTTGAAACAAATCGCTGAATTTTATGAAGCGGATGTTGCCGAAAAAACAAAAGATCTTTCGACTATCATCGAGCCGATTCTTATACTTTTCATCGGCGCCTTCGTAGGTATTTTTGCCGTCGCGATGATTTCGCCAATTTATTCGCTCTCTTCTGCTTTCTAGCATGAACTCATTCCGTGGGTTTTCGCTTATTGAAATAATCGTCTCAATCTTCAT
>JAZDHA010000045.1:0-5496 GCA_043806295.1 bacterium
TTCGGCAGAGGATATTGCATTTGTTGAGAAGGCGTATGAGTTCTCAAAGAAAGCACACGAGCATCATACTCGCTATTCAGGTGAGGTGTATTTTGTTCATCCAGCGGCTACTGCAAAAATTCTTGCCGAGTATGGGATGGATGCGATGACTATTGCCGCAGGTCTTCTTCATGATGCAGTTGAAGAATCATGTGTTTCGCGCGAAGAGGTTGAAAAAGAGTTTGGAAAAGAACTGCTTTTCATTGTTGATGGTGTTACTAAACTCGGGAAACACAAATACCGCGGTGCAGAACGACATGCCGAATCACTTCGCCGACTTCTTGTGGCAACCGCAAGTGATATTCGAGTTCTTATAGTTAAGCTCGCTGATCGCAAACATAATATGCAAACACTTGAATATGTTCCCGAACATAAACGCCGGCGTATTGCACTTGAAACATTGGAAATCTACGCCCCAATCGCAGATCGTCTCGGAATGGGTAAAATGAAAAGTGTACTCGAAGATCTCGCATTTCCATTCGTCGATCCTGATGCCTATCGGCATACAGCAGAGATGAGGAAATTAAAAACACAGAAAACGGAGACGGGTCTTGTTGAAATGCAAAAGGAACTGAAACGCGAATTTGCGAAGAAAGGTCTTACTACATTTCGTACTGATATTCGTATGAAAGGACTGTGGAGTTTGCATCAAAAACTCAAAAGGAAACGGGATGATATCTCACTCATTCATGACATTGCGGCATTACGAATAATTGTGCCGGAAATAGAGGATTGTTATGCAACATTAGGCGCAGTGCATTCTATGTATCGACCATTGCCTGGCGAGTTTAAGGACTATATTGCCTTCCCGAAACCCAATGGTTATCAATCGCTTCACACAACGGTCGTAACTTCTGAAGCAGGCATTGTTGAAATCCAAATTCGCACAGAAGAAATGCATCGCCGAGCGCAATTCGGTATTGCTTCGCATATGTCCTACAAACAACTGGGGAAAGAAATAAAAAAACTCGAAAAGGAGACGCAAAAGAGCAGATTTTCATCGCTATCTTTCTCGTGGGTCCGTTCGCTTGTTCCATCTTTAATGAAGATTTCGGGGAAAGAAAATGGAACAAAAAGTGCAGTAAAAATTCCACTTTGGCTCGCAGAACTTACAGAAGCAAATACAGCAGTTGCAGGATCTAAAGAATTTGTTGAGGGCTTAAAGGATGATTTTTTTTCGCACCGCGTGTTTGTATTTACACCTAGTGGCGATGTAATTGATTTGCCAACAGCGTCAACACCAATTGATTTTGCATACGCAATACACAGTGACCTTGGGAATCATATACAGGGTGCAAAAGTAAACGGAAAACTTGTTTCATTCGACACAACTCTCAATAACGGTGAGGTAGTTGAAATTATACGGCGCGATTCCGCGCATCCATCGACAAAATGGCTTGAAATTGCGCGAACATCGCTCGCCCGCCGACATATTCGTACAGCGCTTGGAATGACTGAACCGATAAAACAATCGCCTAAAAAAAGAAAATTTACACGAACTAAAATCAAATAGAGAAATTACTCACTGAATACAATTCATCATCGGAAGTTTCTTCTGGCGCTGCTGGTGGAATTGGATCAATCTGCTCGACGGACGACGACTCTTTTAATTTTGCGGTAATCGGATGAGTTGCGAGTGACTCTACGAGAGCCGATAAATCATCTGGAGAGAAAAAATCAATTAGTAGGCGGCCACCCTCGGCGTTGGTCTCAATAATAACGCGAGTTCCAAGTGTCTCTGTAAGCGTTTTTTCAAATTCGACCATTTCTGGTGTTTTCCGATGATGTCTGCGCACCCGCTCCTGCGCAATAGAGCGCGCAATACCCTCAACGGCTCGAACCGGAAGTCGTTTTAATATTATTTCTTTAAAAAGTGTCTCTAGTTCCTCCGGACGATCATTTAGCGCAAGAAGCGCTCGAGCATGACCTTCACTAATTTCCTTCCCAACAACGGCACTCTGCATATGCTCTGGCAAAGAAAGAAGGCGAATTGAGTTTGAAACATATTCGCGACTTTTCCCAATTTTTGCGGCGGTCTCTGCATGCGAAATGCCAAAATCCTCAACAAGTTTCTTCAACGCCTTTGCGCGGTCAATTGCATTGAGATCTTCTCTCTGGAGATTTTCAATGATGGCGAGTTCGAGTTTTGAGAGATTGCTGTCGCCATGACGAATCACAACTGGAACTTGTTTTAGACCAGCTAGTTTTGAAGCACGCAGACGCCGTTCACCAGCAATAAGTTCATATGAACTCTCGAGACCTCCTTCTGGTTTTTCAATTTCTGTACGACTTACAACTAATGGCTGTAACACACCATACTGGCGGATACTCTCTGCAAGCGATGTAAGACCTTCTTCACTGAAGTCCCGTCGCGGCTGATATGGATTTGGCTGTATTCGTTCCACATCAATCCAAAAAATAGAATCATACTTTGTTGGCACATAGCCGTTATCCTCATTCATATAAACAATTTTACCATGATGAAAATAAAGATGCGAAATGGTATTGTGCACTACACGGCCGGGATGGCGCCTGCCTGCCGGTAGGCAGGGAATTGGTAGACAAGCGATGCCTGCCTGTCGGCAGACAGGGATTCAGCCAAAATGAATAACACTGTTTACGCACTCAAGAGTTTGAAGCATAACTACATTTATGTTGGTATGACTCAAAATCTTGAAAGAAGATTTTCTGAACATAACGCTGGAGCTTGTCGCTCCACTAGTTCTCATGCTCCTTTTCAAGTGATCTATACAGAGTTACAATCATCTCGAGTTGTGGCGCGAATTAGGGAAAAATGGTTAAAATCAGGTGTTGGAAAAGAATTTTTGAAGTCATTAATAAAATGAGCTTGCCTATCGGCAAGCAGGCCGGGATGGCGGAATTGGTAGACGCAAGGGATTCAAAACCCCTCGCCGCAAGGTGTGAGAGTTCGACTCTCTCTCCCGGCACTGACAGAGACAAAGCGACTTGCAAGAGTGGTGCGCATCGAGAGAGATCATGCTCTTTAGAAAATCATTTGATGCCATTAAGGCCAAAGCGCACATCCCACATTTCAGGTAGGTTGTGTTTTTTGATCCACTCTAGATATAGGTCATCAGCTCCTGTTTCAATGTACTCTTTCTGACTGAAACCGAATTGCTTTGCGACATTGTGGATTTTAGATGATTCACCCTCAATTTCCACCCACGCGCCATAAGGATAGATATCAAGCGTAATTTCAGTGTCGTGCGGACCGGCAAAAATAACTCGTGTCTTCTCATACGAATTTTCTTCCACAAGTCCCTGCGAAGAAATGATTTCCAACGCATCTTCACAAGAGTTACCCTTGTAGAGGGTCTCTTCTATTTCCTTTTTAATTCCTTCTTCGACAGCCACACGATATTTATAGGTAGCATCTACCAAACGAAACTCGAAATTGTCTTGAATCCGCAAGCGGATTTTTTTCTTCTCGCCCTTCGTGCCATAAATTACATCACGCAGATACTCGGTCCTCACATATTTTGCAACGGAACGAATCTTTGAAAGCATCGCAGGGATATCCTGCACCGCAAGTTTTATTTCCTCTTCAGTTTTCATGTTTTTGTAATAAGGTTTAAGATCAGCTTGATTACTTTTTCTTTATGTTCAGGTCTGCTTTCCGCAACCATTATGGTCAAAGCGGTGAGCGCAGAAGGAGTAAGTTTTGAGGCGTCTAAAATATTCGCCTGTCGCAAGAACCAGATAAAACTGAAAGCCCCGCCCCGTTTATTTCCGTCAATAAACGGGTGATTCTTTACCATGAAATACAAAAAGTGCGCCGCCTTTTCTTCAGCCGTCGGATATAATTCTTTTTCACCAAATGATTGCATCACATTTCCTACGATGCCAGCGACACTCCCTTCGCTTCTTTCTTTCCCGAAAATGTCCGTTGCTTGATCTCCATCCAGAAGGGACTGTTTTAATTGCGTAAGGTTATCGATAATTTTATCTGCGGTAAGCTTGACGACTTTCTTCGTCAACTTTCCTTTCGGGAGTAGTTCTTTGTCGTAAGCGTTCAACGAGAGCCATGTATCGGCAAAAAGCGAGATCAACTCAACGACATCTTTTGATTCTGTAGCTGAGCCCGCCGGCAGAAGCTTTTTTATATCTTCCATAACGCCCATAAACTGCGTGTAGTTCTTGGCAATACGATGTTTGTTTATTGCGTAGCCATTGACTATGTATCCGCGCAATGTTTTTGTGGCCCACTGACGGAAAAGTGTAGCGGTCTTTGAATTAACTCTATACCCGACGGAAAGGATGGCGTCGAGATTGTAGTACTCAATGACGCGCTCTACGCTGCGTGCGCCCTCCATTTGAACTGTTGCATTTTTTGCAACAGTTGCCTTTTCATCTAATTCACCTACTGTGTAGATGTTCTTCAAGTGTCGGGAAATAACTGATTTGTCACGATCGAATACTTCTGCAATTTGATCGAGCGTCGCCCAAATAGTTTCTTTACTAAAATCGCCCCGGAACTCAATGGCTCCGGATTTGGCTTGATAGATAACAACATTCTTCTTTTGTATCCTCTTTCCCATAGAGTTTTGCGGACTATGCGGGCAATTCAACGAAGAAAGCCGAACCCTTATCCTTCCCTTCTGACTCAACCCAGATGCGGCCGTGGTGCGCATCGACAAATGTTTTCGCAAGATAAAGGCCGAGTCCTGTTCCGAGTATGTTCGCCTTCTCGGCATCAGCGCGGGAGAATTTCTTAAATAGTTGCGGAATAATTTCGGCCGGGATGCCGACACCTGTGTCCGCAATCTTCACTGTCACGGTTTTTTCACTCTTCGCTATTGAGACGGTTACAGAACCTTGTTTGGTGTATTTAATCGAATTGTCGATGAGATTCCCGATGATTTCTTTTATCTTTCCGCTGTCGGCTTGCACGGTAAATTGTTGGGATTTATCAATATCGGCAGTAATAGCGATACCCTGCTGAGCGGCAGCTGATTCGAATTCATGAGTGAGTTCCTCTACGAGCTTCCCAAGTTCGACTGGCGCAAATTCATATTTCAACTGACCTAACTCAATCTTCGATTTATTCAAATACTGATTGCCGAGATGAATGATGTCGTTGGCGCGAATGAAAATCTTTTGCATCCCATCCTTAACTGCAGATGTGAGTTCACCGATATCGCCTTCAAGCGCACCCGCCGCAAAACCCTTAATAAAGGTCGCTGGGTTCCGAATCTCGTGAGTCGCAAGCGACATAAACTCTGAGAGCTGTTCGTTCGAAATTTCAAGATCTTTTGCCAATTTCTCAATGCGTTCGCGTTGCTCTATTTCCCGCTTCACGCTCCGGATGAGGATGTAACCGAGAATACAAACAAATATAAATGTGATGCCCGCAATAATTCTGATATTCGGAATTGTTTGTAAAAAGAGGAGCGACAAGACGGCAATGGCGAGAGCGACCACAAGCGCTTGCGCGGC
>JAZDHA010000046.1:0-6577 GCA_043806295.1 bacterium
TTTTACGCGCTTCCGTATCTGAAATGATGCCGGAAGAAGACGAAATTATTCGCGCGCCTGTACCTCCCTTCACTCGGTGTGCGGCAGTGTATGGTGAATAAAGCCGACGACCGGGTTTGCTTACGCGTTTGACACCACGCAATATCGCCTTTCCTCGTTCGTCATACGCAAGTGTTGCAACGAATGTCTTTTTTACTTCATCGCCTTCTTTAATCTTCATTTCAACTGCAGAAACAAACCCGAGCTCTTTAAGTTTTTTCGCTATTGCAATAAGATGTACAGAATACGGTATTATTACTTCTCGTTTGCCGATACGAGCGGCATTTTGTAGACGAATAATAAAGTCGCCGACGCGGTCAGTTACCATGACGCTTTCTTAACGCCCGGAATATTCCCTTCGCGAGCGAGTTCACGGAATTGGATGCGAGAGAGACCGAAAGCGCGCATATAGCCGCGCGAACGGCCTGTAATCGCACATCTGTTTTTCAACCGCACCGGCGAGGAATTTCTAGGTAATTTCTGCAGACCTTCAGAATCGCCAGCCAACTTCAAAGCCGCACGCTTGACAGCGTACTTCTTAACGAGTTTAATCTTCTTTGCGTATCTCGCCAGCTGGGACTTTTTTGCCATGAAAAAATAATGGCTCCGAAGAGCGTGCAAATAATGTATCATCTAGCCCCTGCGCCGTCAAACAGAGCTGGTGCCAGCCATCTCAGGTGGTGCAAGGCGACGAAACTTGCTAAGAATATTGTGTGCCACATCCTCACTCGCAGTACGGGAAGTTGGAGCATTACCCAACTCCGGTTTACGAATATCCAATGGTATGACATATTCCACATTTGCGGTGGCAAAAGCACGCAAGAGTTTTCCGCCAACAGTAATTCCATCACCAACATCCTTGGTGGCATTAGGCAATAACTCTGGATCGGCATAAACGATTCCAATCTTATCGAGAACAAAGAGAGTTGGTTCAACCCATGTACTCTCTGCGCTTCCTTGTTTGTTAATGAGCTTTATGTCTCCACCAGATGACTGTTTAATGGAGTAACCTGCGGTAATTCCTCCAGGGAATCGTGCCTCAACATCAATGCGGGTATCCCTACGACCAATCTGGGTGGCTGGGATACCCAACCCATGTATAGCAGCAGCCGTGATATGTTCAATTGCACCGCCTATGATGAAACGATTTTCATAAATCCCTGCGTCATACAAAGATCGAAGCATGTCTATTGCGGCTACGTATTCACCCCGCAACTCATCATCTGCGAGGATTTTTCGCTTGAATATCTGAAACCCTGCACGAGCGCTCTCGTAAGCGTTGTTCATGTGGGCATCATACCTGACCCATATTCTTTTGTATAATGGTATACATGCGGACCACTTCTCTTTATGATCGTGAACTCATTGAATCGCTCATTAACCGAGACGGCATTGAGACAACATGGCGGGCGCTTCTTCGCACTCGCGTTGAAACAGCTGGAGAAAATTTCGCTTACATACTTACAAAAAATGAATTGCGCGGTAATCATTCCGCACCATTTGATGTCCTGCGACATCTGAGTATTGGAGAAATATCTGTTCTCTACGAATATTCACTGGCTTACTGTAATCGAGCGAGCAGAAAGGACGAAGGCCAATATTTCACACCAGATGATGTTTCTTATTTTCTTGCCAAACACGCGAATAATTTTCCTTATTCAACAGTATGGATTGACCCCTGTTCTGGGGTTGGCAATTTGTCTTACTGGCTCGTGCACGAACAAAAAAACCCGGAACAATTTCTTCTAAATAAACTCTATCTTGTGGATACTGATCCGTTGGCTCTACTCATCGCACGAGTATTGTTCACATTGGAATTTCAAAAAAAAGAAAGAGGGTTGTTTGAGAAATTGGAAAGCCGTTTTCTTAATCGTGATTTCCTAACGACACAAGATCTGCCAAGCGTTGATGCAGCGATTCTCAATCCCCCTTATGTTTCTGGCGTCCACAACGATACATTTGAAACCGCATTGACGAGAAATACCTACGCGTACTTCCTTGAGCGCGTCACGACTCTTTGTCGAGAGGGCTACATTTCCATCACGCCGCAAACATTTACCAATGCAACCCGTTTTTCTAGTTTGCGCAGGATACTTATTGCAGGACACAGATCTCTTGATGTGTATTGTTTTGACAATGTTCCCGACAACATATTCTCCGGCGTAAAATTCGGCTCTGGAAACACGAATAAAGCGAACAGTACTCGTGCTGGGGTTATCGTCGCAAGGAAGGCGCCCAATTACACACATCGTATTACGCCACTCTTGCGCTGGCGGAGTCACGAACGCGACCAAATGCTCGCGTTAGCACACACATTTCTAACAGAGACATCTTTTACAAAAGAGATTTTCCCAAAAGTCAGCAAGGAATTACAACCTCTGTATAATTCGGTACTCTCATTCGACAAATTGCAACAATTGGTCGTTACAAATCCTACTTCGTATCAATTGCAGGTCCCTACAACGCCGCGTTACTTCATTTCTGCCAATAAACAACCAGTTCATCGTACTTCCTTCAAGACCTTATATTTTGAATCAAAAGAAGATATTGATCGCGCGTATATTGTTTTAAATAGCAGTTATATGTATTGGTGGTGGCGTGTAAATGATGGCGGAATGACCATTTCAGAAAAGACACTTCTTGATTTGCCGATTCCGCGCTTCGATCCGATATTAGCGCAACGACTTGTAAAGAAACTCGAGCAATCCGAGCTAACATCAAAAGTCATGAAAATGAATGCCGGGAAGGCAACCGAAAACATCAAACATTCGTCCGAATTGGTTCAGTCGTTAACCGCATTTCTCTTCCCGAATTATGCAGTGGATTTGGGAGCAACTCACGCGAACAGTCACTTGAACATTCTCGAATCGTCTCCGCAGCTTAAACTATCATTCTAAAAGTTGTTTTAGAAATGAGGAACCCGCATTTTGCAAAAGGCAAAATGCGGGCTGAAAACTTCATCAGAAGGTGCGGTGTAGTAACTCATCAAGGCGGGTTCTCTGTCCACGAACCAATGGAGCTAATCTTGATAATATCTGTTTCCGCGTCAAACTGAAAATTTTATTTCTTTCCCGAATCGGCGATGAGCGGCAGGCCGAGATGACGGAAGAATGCCTCGGATTCGGGCTTTGTTTTTGCCGTTGTGACGATGGTGATGGCAAGACCGAAGACATCCTTCAGGTCCTCATCAGAGGTCTCGGGGAAAATGGTGTGTTCTCGTATGCCAATGGTTATATTACCCATATCATCAATCGATGATGCCGAGAGGCCGCGGAAATCCCTAGTACGAGGAAGCGCAATATGAATAAGTTTGTCCAAGAAATCGTACATTCGCGCGCCACGAAGTGTTATCTGAAGACCGACAGTGTCACCTTCGCGCACTTTAAATGATGCAATGGAGATTCGCGCTGAGCGAGGTGATGGCTTTTGTCCGGTAATTTTCGCGAGACGATTCTCAATGAGTTCCAACTGTTTTTTATCGCGTTTTTTCCCTACACCAGAAGAAACGATTACTTTCTGTATGCGCGGACCCTGCATTGGACTCGTATAACCGAATGTTTCCGCAAGAGCTAGATAGGCCGTTTGTTGTTTTTGTTTTGTGATGGACATATTATTTTACGCTAAATACGGACTCTTTCTTTTTAGTGTCAGAATCAGAAATACGCTTCACATTTGAGGCATCAATCGGTCGCGAGCGCTCAATGATGCGACCGACTTTACCTGAACTGCCTTTCAAATGACGCTTGTATAAAGCAACGCCTTCAATGACGACTTTATTTTCGCGAGGCAGTGCACGCATAATTATACCTGTCGTGCCTTTGTCTTTGCCCGAAATCACTTTTACTTTATCTCCTTTTTTTACATGCATAAAAATAAAATTAGACGACTTCAGGTGCTAACGACACGATTGAATGCCAACCGAGTTCGGAAAGTTCACGCGGTACTGGGCCGAAAATGCGGTTCCCTTTCGGACTCATATCTTTGCCTTGTTTCTCGATAAGTATAACTGCATTCTCGTCAAAACGGATGTGCGAGCCATCTTTTCGCGCAAACGATTTTGTTTGTCGTACAACGACAGCGCGATAAATATCTTTTTTCTTAACTGCCTTGCGTGGCTCAACGGTCTGTATTGATACAACAACAGTATCTCCGATGCGTGCATAGCGACGATGAGAACCGCCAAGCACTTTGAAAATCCGTGCGACCTTCCCGCCGGAATTATCTGCAACTGTAACGATGGATTGTGTTTGTAGCATGTTAGTTTTCGGAGCGGGACGAGGTGACTCCTTGTTTCAAGGTGTCTCCTCGTCCCGCAATCTTGAAACATTTCAATTTTGAAATCGGTCGAGTTGCGATAATGGTTACCTTATCACCGACTTTTGCAGTATTCCCTGGATCGTGCACGAGATACTTTTTAGATCGCACAAAATATTTCTTGTACTTTGCGTTCTTCACAAAACGATCCACGCGCACTGTAGCGGTATCATTCATCGCCGTTTTAACGACTTCTCCAGTAAACGATTGTGGGCGAGTAGTATTTTGTTCCATAGGTTAGTTATGAAAAGCACGACTGCACTGTTCAGTCAATATACGCGCTATCGTCATGCGATGTTTCCGTGGCGCATTTGAATCCTTTGGGCGCGCACCGGCAGCAGAAAATCGCTCTGTCCGTAATAGAGCACGCGTATCAGCAAGAAGTTTTGATAACTCCTGTTCTGTTTTTCCTGTCATTGGTTCTTTTTTTGTCATAAAATATATGAAGTAAATTTAATGGTTTAGAACAATCGTGGTTTTAACCGGAAGTTTCATACCCGCTTGTCGCAAATGTGCACGCGCGATGTCTTCTGGTATGCCATCAAATTCAAAAAGTATACGACCTGGACGAACTTCAAATACATAGTGTTTTGGATCTCCCTTCCCTTTACCCATACCAACTTCTGCTGGCTTTGCGGTTACAGGACGATCAGGGAAAATACGAATCCAGAGCTTCCCTGTCTTTGAAGTTGCGCGAGTAAGTACTTTACGCGCTGCTTCAATTTGATTACTTGTCACGCGCGCACTAGAAAGTGCTTTTAGCGCTATAGAACCGAATACGACAGTTGTTCCGCGGGTGTCAGGTCGCGCAAGTCGTCTTTCGCTCTTGCGTCCTGTCTGCCATTTACGATGTTTTACTTTTTTAGGAAACAACATATTTATTCAATTAACCCCTCGACAGGCCGTGGGTAACATTTTTCTTATCTGCAAAAACATTACCGCGGTAAATCCATACTTTGATACCGATAACACCGTACGGTAAGTGTGCTTCCTCATGAGCAAAATTAATGTCTGCACGAAATGTCTGGAGTGGAATACGACCTTTTTTAACTTCTTCTTTGCGACTCATTTCTGCGCCACCAAGACGACCGGAAATCGTAATGCGTACGCCCTCAACTTCACGAGATGCTATAACTTTCTCAACCGTCTGTTTTAATACACGACGAAATGGCATCCGTTTTTCGAGTCCTTCAGCAACCATAAAAGCGACTACTGATGCATCTGTTTCCGGCTGGCGCATTTCAACAATGTCAAATTTGAGAGCACGATTATCTGCTGGCACTGCGTTGTGTATTATTTCAGATAATTCTTTCCGTAATTTTGCTGCATTCTCACCAGAACGACCAATAACAAGCCCGGGTCGTGCGGTTGAAAGAATTACGCGAAGAGTACTTGCCGATCTTTCAATTTCAATACCGCTTGTGTAAGTACCGCGCAATCGTTTTGTAAGGAAACGGCGAATCGTCTCATCAACTTTGATGTTTTCGCGATAACTCTTTGCGTCGCCAGCAAACCAACGGCTTTTCCAGTCCCTGATTATGCCAAGACGATGCGCGTAAGGATGTACTGTGTGGGTCATATCGTAGAGCGAGAGCTCGGAGATGCTGAGGCAGCAGCCGAAGCAGGCGCTAGGGTCACAATGACGCGACTCTTTCGACGACGAATCGCTGACGCTCGACCGAAAGCTCGTGGCATAAATCGCTTAATAGTTCCAGCGCTTTCAACGATAATCGATTGTACCGTTAAATTATCTGGATTTTCACCCTGTTCCTTTGCGCTTGCTGCCGCGCTCTTTATGAGTTTTGCAATTGGTTCCGCAGCGCGTTTAGGAAGAAATTTGAGCGCCGCAAGAGCGTCTTGAATTTTCTTTCCTTTCACAAGTTCAGTTACAAGGCGAACCTTGCGCGGAGTTTGATTATGGGTCTTGAGTGTAGCGTTTGACATAATTATGTTGTACCAGCGGCAGGTGCCTTTGCGGCCTTTGCGGAGGCGATTTCTGCTTCTTGCTTTTTCTGCTCCATTTCTTTTTGCATTTTACCGCCGTGACGAATGAACTTTTTAGTCGGCGAGAATTCGCCGAGACGATGTCCAACCATATCCTCAGATACCAACACATCAATATGGCTCTTACCATTATGAACACCGAATGTAAAACCAATCATATCTGGGCTGATTTGACTTCTGCGTGCCCATGTCTTAATAACCCCAGCAGATGCCGGTTTTG
>JAZDHA010000047.1:0-2489 GCA_043806295.1 bacterium
GGGAATATGTCCTTCCGCACTGGACTTGAAAGTATTGTAGATAAGGACAGATTAGAGACAACCCGATGGAAGCCCAGTTCATCGGGTTTTCATTTATATAAGGTGCGGTATACTATTTAAATATGCTGGATATTAAATTTATTCGGGAGAATGCCGATATCATTAAGGCGGGCGCGGTGAAGAAACATATTGAAGTCGATATTGACCGCCTGCTCGCGGTGGATGATGAACGCAAACGCTTACGACAGGAACTTGACGCAAAGCGCAATGAACAGATTCGCCGTAGCAATGAAATGCCACGAGTAAAGGATTTAGATCGTGTAAAGTTGCTCGAGGCAATGAAGCATCTAAAGGCAGGTATGACAGAGAGCGAAGAAAAATTGAAAGCTGTGATGGATGAATGGCAAAAATTGATGCTCACAGTGCCGAACATTCCTGACATGTCAGTTCCTGATGGCGAGAGTGATGCTGATAATAAAGAGGTGAAGAAATGGCCTGTCCCGAACGGAACGGAGGGGGGCACACCAACAGAATTTTCTTTCACACCAAAGAATCATGTTGATTTAATGACCTCACTCGATATTGCCGATTTCGAACGAGGCGTAAAAGTTGCCGGTTTCCGAGGATATTTTCTAAAAGGGGATGGTGTTCTTCTTGCAAATGCCGTATGGCAATTGGCGCTAAAACATTTTTCTGGGAAAGAAATGATACCAATGAGTGTGCCTTCCTTGGTACGCCGTGAATCATTTCTTGGAACCGGCTATTTGCCACAGGGTGAGGAAGATCTTTATAAAACGCAGGATGGCGAATATCTCGCCGGCACCGGCGAAGTTGCGACGATGGGATATCATATGAACGAAACGCTCGATGCAAGTACATTTCCGATACGCTTTCTCGCTTTTTCCCCATGTTTTCGTCGTGAGGCAGGCGCACATGGAAAAGATGTGTGCGGTCTAATCCGCGTGCACGAATTTTTCAAATGGGAACAAGTCATTCTATGTAAAGCGGAACACGATGAATCAGTCCGTATGCACGAATGGATAAATCGCAACACAGAAGAATTTATTGAACTCCTAAAAATTCCATATCGCACAGTTGCGAACTGCGGTGGCGATTTGGGTCTCGGACAGGTCAAAAAATATGATATTGAACTCTGGGTTCCGACGGAGTCGGAAGGCAAGGGACAGTATCGCGAAATAAGCTCTGCATCTTATTTCCATGATTTTCAGACACGCCGTCTCAATATACGATATCGTGACTCCGAAGGAAATATGCGTTTCCCACACTCCTTAAATTCAACGGCAATTCCAACGCCACGAGTTCTTGTTTCTATCGTTGAGAATTATCAACAGCAAGACGGCACTATAAAAGTGCCAGAAGCTCTCGTGCCGTATGTCGGAAAGAAAATTATCGATAAAGCGTAATAGTTTGTCCATTCATGGCGAACGGCCTATTAATGAAGGTAGGTTGGCGGTACGACGACAAAAAAACAGACGCCGTGGACTCATCGCTTTTTGGATTCTCCTGTGCATTTTATTTGGTATTCTCATATGGTGTATACAACAAAATGCTGTGCGCATTTCTGAAATTAAAATTTTTGGCGCTGACGAATCACTTTCTGTGTATGCAATTCAGGCAATGCAGGGAAATTATCTCGGTCTCATTCCTCGCGATTCCATATTCTTTTTCCCTGAAATGAGTATTCGTGCGAATTTGCTTTCATCGCATCCGGAAATAGCGGCCGTCTCAATATTCAGAAACGGATTTTCAAGTATTTCAATCAAAGTAGATAATCGTGTTCCTGTTGCGCGTTGGTGCGGAGATACAGCAAGGTTGAACCTTGCTGTGCAAGAGGATTGTTATCTTTTTGACGCAAAAGGTTTTATTTTTGCGACGACTAGTCCGATAACTCCATTGAATTCTTTCATCATATACGGACAGCTCGCTAATGAAGAAAACGAGATAATCGGCTCGACGCTTCCAAATGCAAACGAATTTCCACTCGCTTTTAATTTTGCACGGCAACTGCGTACTCTCGGTTCTCCGGTCTCTGTGATTGTTTTTCGCGCAGATGAGGTTGACGATTATCTTGCAAGCGGCACGCGTATTACTTATGTACTCGGAGATGAGCAGGATACTTTTACGGCGCTAGTGTCAGCGCGCGAAAATCTTAATCTTGCAGACGGCTCTATTGACTATATTGATGTGCGCTTTGACGGCAAAATTTATATTAAAAAGAAAAAGTGATAGTGTGCGTGTATGTTCTGGAATGATTTACCGAAAGCCCTGCCTGTCGGCAGGCGGGCATTTTTCGCTATGGCGCCGATGAAGGATGTGACTGATAGCGCGTTTCGCGCATTGATTGCTACGCGTGGGAAACCCGATGTCTTCTGGACGGAATTCGTTTCAGCGGATGGCCTCTACTACACCTGCGAAAAACAAGGTGACTCCTCGCGAAGAGAGGTGTCTCCTTGTTTTTCGAATCCGCT
>JAZDHA010000048.1:0-3774 GCA_043806295.1 bacterium
CGGGATTATAGGATTTCACCCCTACCCCGGGAATACCGTCTGCCTCTCTCGTCCCCTAGCCGAGCAGTATCCCCCGCAATCCAACGATTAATTCGGTGGATTTAACAGAGGACTAACTCAGCCAGCTACGGATGCTTTAGGCCCAATAAACATCCACACCACTCGGAGAGCTGGTATTACCGCGGCGGCTGACACCAGACTTGCCCTCTCCTTATTCCCCCAGCGTTCTAGACTGAGTAAAAGCCTTCCTCAGCGGATGGCACTCGGGATAGCCCTGTCAAGCTTTCGCTTATTGCAAAGTTTTCGCGACTGCTGCGCCCCGTAGGGCCTGGGCCCTTGTCTCAGTGCCCATCTCCGGGCTCCCGCTCCCGCGGCCCGCACCGGTTAAAGGCTTGGTGGGCCGTTACCTCACCAACAACCTGATCGGTCGCGGCCCCATCCTTGGGCGGCGCCTAAAAGCATGATCTAAGCGTCTTTTGGGCGAAGACTCATTCCAGAGTTCTTCACCTATCGGGAATTAGCCCCAGTTTCCCGGGGGTATTCCCGTCCCGAGGGCAGGTTAGCCACGTGTTACTGAGCTGTGTGCCGTGCTCTCATCATAGCTAGAGAGCACTCGACTAGCATGTCTTAGTCCTATCCCGATAGCAGTGGGGTCCGGCAGGATCAACCGGAGTTGCGCACTCCGTGATGACCTATGCTGGATTGTGAGTTTATTTTTTTGTTGTACTTTCGCATTGTCCAATTGGATTTGGAGGGAGACATTCCACATTTAACGTCAAAGCCCATATTCAGACCTGATGAGCAATCGTCAGGTCCTCATGTTTGTCCCCGCAACTGGAGGCCAACCGCTTCATCCTGTAGGGCGACTTGCGCCTTTATAGTAAGGGTTGAGCCGCCGCCATTTGTTAATTGCGGGGCTACTTTATTGTAGCTGAACTGAATCTGAAGCGATTTCAGTCAATATAAACATTTCTTATCGGCTCGAAATAAACGTTGCTGTAGGCGTCTACTCAGCTCTTGGTACCTTGCCTACTTGTTTTTACATTGAACTTCGTGCTGAACCAGTGTTTGACGGTGGGATGGTTAGGAGTTATGGACTTGTGTGCGAGTCAACGATTGTTTTATTCTTTTATAAGCGCACCGTATGCTTGTTCTATTTGTGACTGTTTACGCACAATCACAATCCTATAAGAATCGCATGTGACAGTATATGCGTTGATAGGATTCACGACTATGAATTTTGTTGAATTGATGGATTTTCTGAGAGCCAGCAGGGCATGCCGCGACGATAGATTAAAAGAACGGCTTAAATTCCAAGTCTTTGATACTCAAACACAGGGTTATGCAATTTACACCGATGCAAACGTGGTCAACGAGTCGGGGTTTCTCCAGTTAAAGCAAATCATTAGGGCACGCAATTTGAAAATAAGGCAATCAAATGGGCATTTGATGATTTACACCGCGCGAGAGAAATAAGATATAATTGTTTTTTCTTTATGCTCACGGAACCACATCTCAAAAATTGGTGATTTGGCGGAGTTGTTCCTAATGTCTTATTGGAGCATAAAATGAAGATTAAGCTGAAGAAAATCAAGCTTGTCCAGAATTGTGTATGGTGAATTCAGAAAAATTAAAAGGAGCTCACTGTAAAGAACAATTGAATAGGCTATGAGTTCTAATTTGGAAAGATTCCGGAAACTGTTTCCCAGATGCCCAATATGCAAATCGAAAAGAGGGTATAAACCTTCACTATTCTATCCAAATATTACATGCAGATCATGCGAAGCCGAATGGGTCTTGCACGAGAATGGACTGGAACTTAAACGAGTCCCAAAAACGCAATCGAATGGCGATTTATTAGACAAGAAGTACCCTTTTGACTTTTGGAAGAACCTGAGAATCCCCAAGTTCCAAGTGAAAGATAAGATATTTACTCCCATGGACTACGTTGGTGGAAACCCTCATTACCGAAAACCAGCAATCGGCTTCATCCTCCTCAAGCCGGACAGCATAACATACAAATCCTCTGTAGGCTCGCTAAACAAAATGAACGTGAAAGTTTCTATTGAAAAAGTAAGAGGATTAGACGTTAGAACAACCGCTGAGATTGCTTCAACAATCGGAGGTGAGTCCATTCTCTTCAAAGCAAACGGGGAGTTACTAGTGTTGACCTATAAGAATCAGAAGCCCAAGTTGCAGCACATGATCTTCAACTTTCACGGACAGAAGAAAAGCGTCGAAGAACTCCGAGAACTTGTAAGTTACTTGAAAAAGGAAAAAAAGACATTATTGCTTACCCATTAAAAAATGAAGACATTCAGCCTGAAAAGAAGACTAATAGTTGTATTTTTATATTTGGTATGCAGCCAAAAAGTTGTAGCTCTGGAATGGAGCTTGTGTTTTTATTAGTAGTTCACAAGTCTTTTTAGTATTTTTGTCCACATACCGTACTGCTGGTGAACGACACAGTGAAGGCTCTACCCAAGAAGCGCGAGCATCACACTAAACGAAATCTAAATTTAACTATACCTCAAGCCAGCATGATCAAGTACCGAGCTCTCTGGTACTCGATTTTCATTGTTTTATACGTGTGGAGTCTGTATTGGATATCCTATGACATTTTCGTTTGGCACAAGCCACTCGGTCAAGTAAACATGGCGAATTATGCTGGATCAATCATATCAATAGCGTTCATTTGGGCAGGGACCAAAATCTGGAAAAGTAACCGAACGATAACACGAGGACCACAGAAAGAGCCAGCAATAGCAACATTTCCCAGTAATTCGGGATGCGGTCACTTCCTTGGATACCTGCATCAGCGCCAAAAATCAGAAGAAATACCTGCAGAATGCATAACATGCAAAAACGTCATTCAATGCTTTTCCCACACAAAATAAGAAACGGTTGAGCTAACTTTCCGAATTAAAGCTGGAGAAAAACAAAAAGCAACCCCTAGCCTCAATCAGCTATTGCTTTTTAAAGTAGATTTTCTAAGGACAAAGGCAATAACCGCTACTGCGATGACGACTGCCACAATGGCAATTGCAGCTATTTCCAGCACAGGTAGCGCAGAAGATTGGGTGGCAAGCCTGAAAAGCCAAATCTGCCCATCCATTGTTCCCACCAGAGTATATCCCCCATCACCCGTCTGAATTATAGGTCGTCCGAAATCTTCAACAGAACTTCCAACAAACGAGCCGCCCGCAAACGTCAAATTCCATTCCATAGCACCTGACGCATCCGTTTTAACAACCCAACCGACTGTCTTATTCACTACTCCCGTGAAAGCGTAACCACAATCGCCCGTTTGGATAACCGAGTCAGCCACGCAGCCGCCTCCTGTTCCATAAGTGTTATTCCACATCATGTTTCCCTGCGAGTCGGTTTTAACTAGCCAAGCTGTCCAGCCTTTATCTGCTCCGACGATGAACCCAGACAGCATGAACCCTCCGTCACTGGTAATTATCCCATAGTTGTTCTCCGCAGTGTAGAATGTGCCTTCTCCTCCGTAGGTCTTGTTCCATTGTTCATTTCCGTTCGAATCTGTTTTAATCAGCTTATAGTATGATGGAAAACCAGAGGACCAACTGGTTCCGATTATCGCGTATCCTCCGTCGCTGGTCTGCAAGACAGAATTAGGGTATTCGCCGAGCTTTCCGATGATGGTTTTGTTCCATTGCATTTCACCCTGTGCATTTACTTTTACGAACCATATTTGACCAATTCCGTGTGGGCCAGCTTCTGTTTGACCCAGCACGACTAGAGCGTAACCTT
>JAZDHA010000049.1:0-22654 GCA_043806295.1 bacterium
ATAAATAATAAAGTCAAGCACGATTTGAGAAGACATGAAAATGAGATAGAATATAAAAATTGGGCCTATAGTTCAGCGGTAGAATGCGTCCATGGCATGGACGAGGTCGGGGTCCGACTCCCCGTAGGTCCACAGAAAATATGACCAGCAATCAAAAAATAGTGCTGTTGGTGCTGACGACAATTTTAGTTCTTTGCCTTGCGGTGAAAATTGATCCGGTTACGGCCGACATTGGTCGGCATATTAAAAACGGAGAAATAATTCTTACCGGCAGTTCAGCAGAACGAAGCGCCGTTCTGTCCACTAATTTTTATTCCTACACCGAAGGCACCGCGCCGTTTGTAAATCATCACTGGTTTTCGGGTGTAATTTTCTTTCTGATTTTTTCTGTTTTTGGTTTTTACGGATTATCTATTCTCTACATACTGTGCATGGTCGTTGCGTTCTGGCTAATTTACAATCTAGTTCGCGATAAGGCGGGTCCACTCTTATTATTCATTCTTTCACTCCTCTCAATTACAGTTATTGCATCTCGTGCTGAAGTAAGACCGGAAGTTTTTTCGTATCTTTTAACCGCGATCTTTATCTGGATATGCGTTCGATATACAGAAGGGAATTTGGATAAAAAATGGATCTGGTCGTTGCCGGTATTGCAATTGTTGTGGGTGAACTTGCACATCGGATTTGTTTTCGGACCTTTCATCATCGGCGTTTTTCTACTGTCGCTTCTTGTGCAAAAAGATTTTTCAAAAGCGAAATATCTTGGGCAAGTATTATTTGTCTCGTGTTTTGCTCTTCTGTTTAATCCCGCATTCATAGCCGGTGCGATTTATCCTTTCAACATTTTCAGTTCCTACAGCTATCGAGTGTTTGAAAATCAATCAATAAGTTTTTTGGATAAACTCGGGGTCGGAAATCCATTTTCTTTCTTCGCATACAAAGCCCTATTGATACTGGCGCTAACCAGTTCCATCGTCGCCCTCCGCCTTAATTGGAAAAAAGTATCGTTGCCGTTTTTAATTTTCAGCGCCGTGTTCGGAACAATGGGATGGCTTGCCATTCGCGATTTTCC
Source organism: bacterium (assembly GCA_043806295.1). Classification (GTDB taxonomy): domain Bacteria; phylum Patescibacteriota; class Minisyncoccia; order Phycocordibacterales; family Phycocordibacteraceae; genus C7867-001. Next base: position 1,073 of record JAZDHA010000049.1, read on the forward strand.
GCTTTTTGGCTTAGTTAACGTCATTGTAATAATCTTGAATTTAAACATTATTCACGAAAGCGGAAACAGAGTTATTAATTTTTTCAACAAGGATGAATTTATTGCAATCATATTTGTTTTGGTTGCTATCGTAGGAGCGATTCCGGTTATAGGCCTCATGGCAGGGAGAAGTCAAAACTTCGGCATTGGAGTTTGGGATGGCGCCAGCGCCGCCGCAGAATTCTTTAAGGAACAAAAGATAAAAGGGCCCATATTCAACAACTACGATATCGGTGGGTACTTAATTTTCAACCTATTTCCGAAAGAAAAAGTGTTTTTTGATAATCGTCCGGAGACATATTCCGAAAAGTTCGTAAACGAAGAATACATACCTGCAATGGAAGATCCGAGTATTTTCAAAAAACTCGAAGAGAAATATCATTTCAATGCAATTTTCTTTTATTATCGTGATTACACTCCATGGGGACAGGCCTTCATTACACAAAAGATTTTTGATTCGGAATGGGCTCCGGTTTTCGTAGACGCAGAAAATATAATTTTGCTCAAACGAAACATCCAAAACGCTTCCGTTATCAGTGCCTACGAAATCCAGAAAGAATCATTCACCACAAAATAAAATCCGTCCGCCAGTTGGCGGACGGATTTTATTTTGTGGATATCAGATGTCCACAAGTGATTATTTCAAATGCGCCGAGACGAGCTTTGTCATCTCGAACATTGTAACTTCGCTCTTGCCTCCAAATATTGCCTTCAGTTTCTCATCGGCCAGAATGTTTCTCTTATTTTGAGGATTCTGAAGATCATGCTTCTTAATGTATACCCAAAGCTTTTTGACCACTTCGGTTCTAGGCATTGGACCTGCACCGACAACCTCCTCCAATTCGGAGGAAAGGTTAAGCGGTTTTGATAAAGCTGAATTTATAGCCATAATGAATATAATTGTATTAATGCTAACTCGACTGATTCAGTATACCACATAATGCTGTCTATGCATCATATCCACATATTGCGTGATATACTCTAAAAATGTCATTTCAAAAATTTCTTCTCAAACAATATGCCAAGTGGAAATTGAAAGATGTTCCGGAGGCGCAGCGCGAGCAAATGACAGAACTCGTTTCCAAAGACCCACAGCTTTTTAAGGTAATTGGCGAGGAAATTGAACGGCGCAAAAAGGGAGGCGAAAGTGAAATGAAAGCGGCAATGGAAGTAATGAAAAAACATCGTGAGGAACTTTCTGCGCTTATGCAGAAAAAATAGTTCAACAAGCTTCTTCGATAAACTCAGAATAAATCACTATAAATAATATGACTACACTCATCCTATTTCTCATCTCATGCCAAGTATTCGGTGCATTTGTAGGTGCACTCACAGCTGTCTGGGGCGAGATTGCATACATTCATGCAATGCGCCTGCCTGACCGGCAGGCAGGCGATGGGAAAATAGATGCCGCCGAGCGAGCGCATCTTCATATCATTGCAAATGGATTGCGTTTTGGTATGTCGTTGATTCTGCTCGCCTCGCTTGCTCTGGTAATCGTTGCGTTTACGCTTCATGGAACAGTACAGCCGGCTATGACGGCAAGTTACTGGATTTTCATTTTGTTTGTTTTCTTGATTATAGGTCTCTCATGGGCGCTCTCCAGACATCATATTTCCTTTGCACTCTGTTCTGTTGCGGCACTAACGGCATGGTGGCTTCTAGCGTATATCACACTCGGACAGCTAACGGTTTCTTTCGGTGGCGCTATTGCGCTTTATGTTGTACTTACTGCGATTTTCTATGCCGTGCTCTGTCTGATTCGTTTTCTCGCTCTGAGTAAAAAATAAATTCATAAGCTTGAATTTTGAGCAAAAACAGGCAATAGTGCCTATAATGCTTACAATCGGAATGGTCTGCTCTCTATGAACCAATTTTTTAGATCAGACAAGGGAAAGGGAATTCCATTTACTTTCACTATTGAACTTCCACCGCCGGACCGCCGAACAGCCCCGCGAGGTGGACGAAAAAGGGAAGCCAAGCGCGCGGCTCTTAAATCGCCGTCCAAGGGTGCATAATCCTTTTTACTCGTGTGTTATAGGGCTACACATTTCATGGTACTATCAACCATGATGAAACAAATCGTTGTAATTGGTGGCGGAGACGCGTTTCCCACATATGACGCATATCTCTCATTCCTAAAGAACTTTAAAGCCGAGAATATTGATTATTTTAAGGAAACGCCAAATTGGAAGTCGTCACTGCAAGAAGTGCTCGGTGATGAGTATGAAGTGCTTGCTCCAAGAATGCCTAATAAGAGCAATGCAAAATATGTTGAGTGGGAAATCTGGTTTGAGAAAATGTTTCCTTTTTTGAATGGCGAAGTGATTCTTGTCGGCCATTCTCTCGGGGCAAGTTTTCTCGCGAAGTATCTCTCTGAAGAGCAATTCCCGAAAAAGATTCTCGCAACATTCCTTGTTGCTGGACCTTATGACTCGGATGGCGAACGCCAGATGGTTGAATTCATTCTGCCGGATTCGCTCTCGCTTCTTGAGGAACAAGGCGGCAAAATGTTTCTTTATCACAGCAAAGACGATCCTGTTGTGGCATTCTCTGAACTCGCTAAATACCAAAAGGCACTTCCTAATGCGAAAAGTAATGTTTTTGAGGATCGAAAGCATTTCAATCAAGAGAGTTTCCCGGAAATTATTGCTGATATTCAAAATATCTTATGAAAAAACCGAAAGTCATCATATACGACAATGACGGGATGATTCTTAATGGCGGGCGTTTCAGCGATCAGTACGCAAAAGAGTTTGGCATGGATTTGGCCGTTATGACACCCTTTTTTGAAGGGCCGTTTAAAAAATGTCTGGTTGGCGAAGCGGATCTTAAATACGAACTTACGCAGGTGTTAGAGGCATGGAAATGGAAGGGCACTGCTGATGAGTTGCTGGAGTACTGGTTCGCTGTCGGCGAGACCACGTATGACGAACATATCTTTGACGCTATTAGTAAACTGAAAGCGCAAGGACTCATAATTTGCCTTGCGACAAATCAGGAAAAATATCGTATGCAGCACCTGATTGATACCTTTTCATACGGTAAGGCATTTGATGAAATATTCTTCTCCGCCAATCTATGTGCTCACAAGACCGACACGAAGGGTCTTGAGAAAATATTCCAAACTCTAAAAGAAAAATACGGCCTCTCGGATAAAGGAGAAGTGATGTATTGGGACGACCACGAAGAAAATGTGGCTGATTTTAACGCGGCTGGATTTAACGGACAACTCTACCAGGATTTCTCGCCATTTAAGGCCGTATTGGCTGATTACGGCTATCAAGTGTAAATTCCATTGGTATGGAAGTAAAGAAATTTTGAACATCAACATAAACTTACGCGACTTGCATAAATTTAATTTATCAATATAATGCTTGAGTGAAAAAGAAAATTAAGGTTGGAATATTTGTTGACGGTGATTTTATTCCGTCTTACGACGGAGCTTCAAACCGGTTTCATTATTTATCACGATATTTAGCATTGAATGGAATAGATATTGTTATTTTCCATGGGTACAGAGAATGGTCGGATATTTCTTTGATTAGGAAAGAACCTTTTAAAACATACATTTTCCCAATAAAAAATTACTACAACAATTTGGAATTAATCGCTTCACTAATCAGAAAAGAATCCATTGATATTATTCAATTTGATAATTTGGAACCGATTTTATTACAGGGCATTCGTCTCGCAGAACTTAGTGGAACAAAATTAGTCAGTGAAATGCTTTATGTAGTTAGAAATCTAGCAAAAAGACTTGGTGCTGATAAATTCAGAATATCCGAAATTGAAGAAATGGAAAAAGAGGTTGGTAAATCTATAAATCATTTGGTCTGTATTAGTAATCAGGACGAGCCACTCCTTAAAAATTATATGAGAATTTCATCTAGTATCATTTCTGTTATCCCAAGCGGCGTTGACTGTAAAGAAATAAAGTATGTCGGGCCTAATATAAAAGCTAAAAACATCATCTTTCTTGGAAACTTGTATTTCAAGCCAAATGAAGACGCAGTAAGAATAATGAGAAACCAAATCTATCCGGAATTACGGAAATCTGGATTTAGTTTTACGATTACTGGTGATTGTCCTGCTCATTTGAGAAAAGAATGTGTGGCTTCAGGATTTAAATTTACTGGAACTTTAGCTGATTTAAACAATCTTTTTAAAGGCGCAACTTTCGCGCTGGCGCCCATTGAAGAGGGAACTGGTATGAGAATCAAGTTTCTAAATTATCTAGCTGCTGGAATTCCAATATTAACAACCAACATTGCAACTGCAGGATTTGAAAAGAAGCAGTGCTTCTTTATTGAAGATGATTTTTCAAAATATGCACCAAAAATTGTTGATTTGTTTCGGAACGAAAAGAAACTCAAGAGTATCTCACAAGAGGGATTACATTTCATAAAGAAAAACTATGACTGGAATATCATAGCGAGACGCGCCATCAGGACATATCGAAAAATATTGGCTAATAAAACCAATAAAACAAGCTTACCAAGCAATAAAATATTGAAAAACAGCGAGCCGGTTTGGCTCCAAGAAGCGATAGACAAAAAACGTTTTAAAAAAATCAAAACGGACGCATTACCTAAAGAATTTTCTTATGCTGTCATCAACGGAAATAAGGTAAAAGCGTATACCGTAGAAAAAATAATCGCTGTTGAAGGAATGCCGGGTGCAGGGAAAACCACTTTTATTAAAGAGTACATTCGTAATAGAAAGATATCGTCGTTGCCACAATTGCAGATTAAAAATAAAAAAATACTAAACGCCAATACTCTTGAAACCTCGAGATCTTTTTTAAAAACGGAGGCTTATAAAACTAAACAGATAAATGTCCTAGGAAAACATTCTAAAGAAGTCGTACTCGATAGAACTTTTATTACAACTCTTGCTTATTGCTATGCCCGTTCAAAATTGAATAGGAAACCCGAAGAATATGCTTCACTGCTAGAGACATACAACAAAATTAAACACACTATTACACTCCCCACACATCTTGTGTATATGGATATTTCAATAAAAAAGAGCATTCATAGAAGAAAAGCTTTTTCTCGCGACAAGAGATACAAAAATTGGTTTAATCCAACTTTCCTGAGCTACTTAAAAGAATTTTATGTGATTGAATTAAAGAAAATTTTGCCGTTAACACCATTATATATTGATACTTCTAATCTGACACCAGACGAAGTATTTAAAAACATAAAAAAGATGTTATGCAAAAAATAATAACTGTAGTTGTGCCCACCTATAAGCACGAAAACAGAATGAATGATCTACTTAATTTAGTGGAATCCCTTACCGTTATATCAAATCTGGAATATATTTATGAAATACTTGTCGTTGATAATGGAAGTTCTCTTGATAAAGAGTCGGATTGTTTAAAATTTCTCAGTCATAAGAGAGTTAGAATTGTTGATGAGCCCTGTATTGGTCTAAATTATGCTCGAAATACTGGCATTGCCGTTGCTTCGGCAGAAATCATCGCGTTCTTGGACGACGACGTTATTGTAAGCCCTACGTGGGCCGAAAGTATAATTTCCGGCCACCGAAATATAGGCGTCCTCTGCGTTGGGGGACCGGTAAACATACGCAACAAGATGCTGTGTTATCCGGCATGGTTCTCCGAATACTTTCTGCGTTTCTTGTTACCCATGTCATTTCCAAAAGCGTCCGGGCAACTTAGTCCGCCATATTTCTTGATTGGCGCGAACATGTCATTTAAGAAGGGCGTTTTTGAAAAATACGGAACATTCGATCCTTTTCTTGATAGAAAGGGCGACAATCTTCTCTCAAACGGTGATTTGGAGTTCATTATCAGATTGCCTCAAAATAGCGTTCGGTTTGAAGTCGGGGCAATAGCTAGTGAGGAAATAAAAGAAAACAGACTAACAAGATCTTTCTCAGTTAGAAGGGTTTTTTGGCAGGGCATATCGGATGCAATTATGGTACGAAAGAGAGGATTGCACAATTTTTACGACAGAAATGAAGTATTTCTCAATCGTCATTTCGTGCGGAAGTTTGTGTCCGCTAGTGTACACAGAAACTTTTTTGAGGCTTTCTGTGCCCTCGTCAGATTAGCTGCCTATAAATACAAGACGATTTTTCTCAAATTAAAAAAGAGAGGCAGAATATTTCCGCCTCTCTTTAGATAGCAGCAAGAATTTTATCTATGGCATGCTGCGGGCCATCAACTGTGTTATCAATTTCGTGTCGTAGATATTTTCGGAATTCGATCAAGCAACGCCGCTCATTTTCTTGCCGAAGGCTATGTTGTTTCGCATCTTTGATGGCCCCGCGTAAGAATAGTCGCTCAATCCTTTTCTCATCCTCACAAACGACCAGGAAAGTGTAATCAGGTTTGCGGTAGAGAATTGGCGGTGGCATCTCGACATCTAGTCCATACACTCTGTGATAACAAATGGTGGACCAAAGGTATTTGTCGCACACTACGCTCTGTGTCTCAAGAATTTTGCCTATCTCCCACGAGGCCTGAATGACCGATGAAAGATAGAACAAGAATCTCGATCTTAGACACAGAATTCGGTCGGCCTCTTCTCTGATCTTGCCGAACATGGATGGAGGCGTGGTGTAGTATTTGGCAGAAATCTGCCGAGACAGTCGCGTACCAAGCTCGGTCTTACCGCTTCCAGAAATACCCTCTAAAACAATGAATTTATAACCATTTCCGCCACTCATGTTTCTACCCCCTTTCTAATTTAATGTGGAATGATCTGTCTAGATGAATAATAAAGCATGAAGAATGAATTGTCAATATATTCGAGCAGATGTTTGCAGTGTAGTTTATTAATCCTTTTGTGGTCACAGTAGTTGTTCCAGTGCATTAGCTAGGTCATAGACTATATTTTTGCTAGTTAAATCTTCGCAGGAGTCTAAAAATTCTCTGATGCTTGCAATATATTTATCATTATTCACGAACTTGGGATAAAGGTGCTGTTCTTTTCTCTCGTATATTTTGATGAAGTCACGGAGATGTGATGTGAAATCAGCCATTTTGATTAATTTGGCTCCAGACGATATGGTTTTGATTTTTTGATAATATTCATCCTTTTGTTCACGAGTGTAATTTTTAGGATGCGATACCTCCTGAACCATATCAGCAACTTTTTTTGAAAATTTTTCTCCCATTTCTTCATATGTGACAGAAGTGTCTTCTAAAATGTCGTGAAGAATCCCAGCGATCAGAATGTCTGTATCTAGTATATTAAATTCGCCTTGCAGTATCTTAAAAACATCAAGAAAATGATTTTTCACTCCTGTTTCCGCAAATTTTGCAGAGGCAAATTCTTTTGCCAACTTCATTCGGTTTTCATTCATCGGAATTTGCTTTACGGACATAATATAGAGTATACCCCAAGGACATTCAAGAAGATATCTTAAGTTACATCGAACGAAAGAAAGGCATCCTGCTTCAGACCGATGGTTTCGCCTTGGTAAGGAAGACACGGGTGTGATTGTACAAATCAAAGTTGATTAAGTTGTTGTAGCAAACACAGGACCTGACAAGCTTAAAACTTGTTAGGTCCTTTCTTTTTTGTAATAAGTTGAATATTTTTGGACTTGAATTTTGAATAGAAAAAGGCAATAGTGGGTACAATGCTTAAGATAGGAATTGTAGGGCTACCTAATGTGGGGAAGTCCACATTATTTAACGCACTCACAAAGGCCTCGGTGCCGTGTGAGAATTATCCATTTTGCACCATTGATCCGTCAGTCGGGGTCGTTGGTGTGCCAGATGTCCGGCTTCAGAAACTTTCCGAATTTTCACAATCGGCGAAGACCATTCCGGCGGCGATTGAATTCGTGGACATTGCAGGACTTGTGAAAGGCGCGGCGGAAGGTGAAGGATTGGGTAATCAATTTCTCGCGAATATCCGCGAAACAGATGCAATTCTCCAGGTCGTGCGATTCTTTGACGATACAAACATTGTGCATGTGGATAACACCGTTGAGCCGGCCAAAGATATCGAGATTATCAATCTCGAGCTCGTGCTCGCTGATGCGGAACAAGTACGAAAAAGACGGGATAAATTGATTCGAGACATCAAAGCAGGCGATAAGAATGCAGTTGCTGAAGACGCAGCTCTCGCAAAGTTAGAGCAAAGTTTTTCAGCAGGGAAACTTGCACTCCATGCTGGGCTTTCAAGCGATGAGCAAAAAATAATTCGTTCGCTAAACTTGCTCACGATGAAGCCGATTCTGTATGCGCTAAATAAAAAAAGCGGCGGGCATAATATCGACGAGGCGGCGGACGGTAGAGCAGTACGGGCGTATGAACTCATTACAGCACTCGGTTCGAAATATGTCTTTGTCGATGCGGCGATTGAGAGAGAGTTAAATGATGTTGCCGATGAAGATAGAGAAAATTTTCGTCAAGAATTCGGCACGCAGGATGATGGTCTTTCTGACTTGATTCATGGTGCGTATGAGACACTCGGTTTAATTTCATTTTTTACGACAGGTGCTGATGAGACGCGTGCGTGGACGATTCCGCAGGGCAGCGCGGCGCCCGCAGCGGGCGCCGCCATTCATAACGATTTTGCGGATAAATTTATCCGCGCAGAGGTTGTTTCTACTGACGATCTTCTCGCGGCTGGTAGCTGGGCCGTGGCGCGCGAACAGGCGAAAGTTCGCACCGAAGGAAAGGATTACATCGTGCGCGACGGCGATGTGATGGTCTTCCTCCACGGTTGAGTTTGGCCAACACCAGGTGTTGGCCAGAAGATCGTAAGGTGACATCTTACGGTTTTTTTGGTATCTTGTGGTGAGATTGTACGCGGAGGCAATGAACCAAAAGCCAAAGCGAAAAATAGAAATTAAGGAGGTAGGATTATGGAAAAAGAAAGCGAAAGAGTGTCGATTTTAACCCCAGGTACTATTATTTTGCAGTACCTTAACGATTTGGCAAGGCATTTCCAAAATGGTTGCTGTTTCGTCGGTCTTGTTGTTGGGGACAATGTTTCTCACCGTTTGAGAAGTAAAGATCTCAGATCTTACATGAACAGTGGTGATTTCAATTGTCACATCTTTCTTGTTCTTGGAGGGTTCCCAAATGATGAAGAAGAGGACTCTGTGATGTTTAGTGAATGAATGAAATTTCCTTTCCCGAGCTATACGATCGGAAGAAAGGATTTCGCGATTCCGGTCGATCTCGAAGAAGAATTTAAAATGATAAAAAGCCATAAAGATGAATCCAAAATATGGGTATCGTCCAGTCAGTTTAATCTGAGGCAGAAAATATTTGGGTTCGATCGAAGGCAAGAAGAGACACTTGGATTGGTAGCACTTGCCCGTCATTATTTGAGCGGAGGGACCATAGAAAATCGACCGAGTTTTCGTTTCCCATATCAGAATTATGTTGAAGATATCTTCGCAGAATTGAAAAAGGTTCTCCCGCGATAAGCCAAACAAGTCCCCACACGCGAGTGGGGACTTTAACTTTTCTTATTACTTAGTGTGGTATAATTCGCCTCTATGGACAAACCAAAAACAACACCAAAAGATTTCTTCTTATGGGCAGGTGCGATTATCACGTTCTATTGGAGCATCATTGCCTTTATCCTACTCACGTTTGATTACATCAACTATACATTCCCGAACGCCCTTAGTTATTATCCAGCCGATCCGTATCAGAGCGGCATCAGTTATGAGATGGCGTCTATTATTGTTCTTCTGCCTCTCTACATGCTCCTCATGTGGCTCATACACAAGGACATGACTCGCGATCCTTCTCGCAACGAGATTTGGGTTCGTCGCTGGGCGCTCATCCTCACTCTCTTCGTCGCAGGCGTGGCCATCGCGGTAGATCTCATCACGCTCCTGACTACCTTCTTGAACGGCGAAGAATTAACGACCGCATTTCTGCTCAAAGTTCTGGTTATCTTGCTCGTTGCGGCTGGTGTCTTCATGCACTTTATCGCCGACTTGAAAGGGTACTGGGATGCATTCCCCAACCGGAGGAATTGGATGCGTGTTGGTGTCGGGATTCTGGCGATTTGTACGGTAATTGCAGGATTTTTTATCGTCGGAACGCCGGGACAGGCGCGTCTCGCTCGTTTTGACGCGCAGAAGGTGTTCGACCTGCAAAATATTCAGTCGCAAGTAATAACGTATTGGCAGGCGAAACAAAAGTTACCTGTGATGCTTACCGATCTCAACAACTCCCTCAACTACGGTCCTCTGCCTATAGATCCGCAAACAGGAGCGTCATATGTCTATCAGGCAACGGGAACACTTTCATTTAAACTCTGCGCCGACTTCAATGAACAAAGTCGGGCGAGTCAAGGCATCAGTACTCAACCCATAGCAGTTACGCCAGCAGGTATTAAAAATACGGTGCAAGACAATTGGCAACACAGCGCAGGACAAGTATGTTTTGAACGGACTATTGATCCAGCTTTCTATCCTCCACTAAACAAGATATAAGTTACAAGGTGTAAGGTTTAAGAAATTACTTGCCCCTTGCACCTTATCCCTCACAACTATCATGTCATATGACCACAAAGAGATAGAGAAAAAAGCCCAAGAAAAGTGGGAGAGTCTAAACCTTTCACTGGCCGATCTCTCAGATGAATCAAAAGAACTTTATTATTTTCTCGTTGAGTTCCCTTATCCTTCTGGCGACCTACATATCGGGCATTGGTATGCGTATGCAGTCACTGACATCTATGCGCGCATGCTACGGATGCGCGGGAAGAATGTTCTTTTCCCAATCGGTTTTGACGCGTTCGGATTGCCGGCAGAGAACGCCGCGATAAAGAATGGTAAAGACCCAAAGGAGTGGACATATAAAAATATAGAACGCATGCGTGCACAACTCGCAAGCATGGGAGCATCGTTTGATTGGAGTAAAGAAGTTGTTACTTGCGACCCGGGTTACTACCGGTGGACGCAATGGCTTTTCGCAAAACTCTTTGAGCACGGACTCGCTGAACGCCGCGAAGCGGCAGTAAAATGGTGTCCGAAAGACCAGACCGTGCTCGCAAATGAGCAAGTGATTGACGGTTGTTGTGAGCGCTGCGGCACTACGGTTGAGGAGAAATACCTCACACAATGGTTCTTGAAAATCACTCAATATGCAGAGCGACTTCTCGACGGTCTAGATACGCTCCCCTGGCGCGAAGAAATTAAAGACGCTCAACGGGCGTGGATAGGGAAGTCGGAGGGCGCGTATCTCAATTTCGAAGTTAGGACATCCGATGTCCACGATGCAAATTGGACATCGGATGTCCAATACATTAAGGTTTTCACTACACGGCCGGACACTATCTTTGGTGCGACATATGTCGTGCTCGCACCCGAGCACCCTCTTATTGATGGATTTCGTAAATCCATCACGAACGAGGATGAAGTTGGAAAATATGTTGACGCGACAAAGAAAAAGACAGAAAGAGAACGAAACGAGAATAAAGAAAAGACCGGAGTGAAACTTGAAGGTGTTTCAGTAATCAATCCAGCGACCAAAGAAGAAATCCCAGTTTTTGTTGCTGACTTTGTTCTCGATTCTTATGGCACCAGTGCGATTATGTCTGTTCCTGCGCACGATGAACGCGATTATGCATTTGCCCGAAAATTCGGAATTCCGATTGTTTCGGTAATTGAAACTCCACCGTCTCCGATTTCGTTTATCGTAGAAGTTGATGATAACGATACATCAGCTGTTGCGAATGAAATACGCCTTCTCGGAATTGGGAAGGAGCATGTCACGCCTACTTTTCGGGTCTATGAAGTGAGATCTTCTAAAAGCGAAGAAGTGGTAGCGATTTTAAAGCAAGCAGAAATTGGTTCAGCTACAGATTATGAAGGCATTTTTAAAAACAAGAGCTTCATTCTCAATTCCGATGGAACAATTTCATTCATTAGTGTGTACATCGGAGATGGGAAACATGTAAATTCTGATTTTTTAAATGGTCTTAATAATAGTGATGCTATCGAGAAAACTATTGATTGGCTCGAGAAAGAAAAATATGGCGCAAGACAAGTAATATATCGCATCCGCGATTGGTTGGTGAGCAGACAGCGTTACTGGGGTTGTCCGATACCGATTGTCTATGACCCGGATGGAAAGCCGCATGTGATACCGGCCGAGCATCTGCCGTGGCTCTTGCCGACAGATGTGGATTTTAAACCCACAGGCAAAGCGCCGCTTGCGTCGTCAAAAGAATTGAAAGAACGCGTGACGCGGATTTTTGGCGATGGCTGGACGCCAGAATATGACACACTGGACACATTCGTTGATTCTTCATGGTACTTCCTTCGCTATCTTGATGCGCAAGATGCGCAAAAGTTTTCTGATGCTGCGCTGATGAAGAAGTGGCTGCCCATCAACCGATATTCGGGCGGGAGCGAGCACACGACCATGCATGTGCTTTATGCGCGATTCTTCATGAAGGCACTCTATGACCTCGTACTCGTGCCGGTTGACGAGCCATTTACCGAACGATTCAATCGAGGACTTATTATGGGTCCGGATGGACAGAAGATGAGCAAGTCAAAGGGGAATGTTGTGAATCCTGACGAATTTGTAGAAAAATATGGCGCCGACGCCGTGCGCCTCTATCTCGCTTTCATCGGTCCTTACAACGAACCGGGGAGCTATCCTTGGAATCTTGACGGCGTCGCTGCAATGCGGAAGTTCTTGGAACGAGTGACGCGTTTTGTTGTTAAAAATCGAGGGAGTAAAGGAAAAGAAATAAGGCGTCATCCTCTAGAAAAACACCTCGCACTGACGGAGGACAAGATTACCAGAGATGGTGACCGATTTAAATTCAATACATGCATCGCTTCCCTTATGACATTCTTAAGTATGTTTGAAAAAGAAGAAGTGCCGCAAGATATAACGGAAAAATTTATAATTATGCTTGCACCATTTGCTCCGCACATTACCGAAGAACTTTGGGAGAAGCTCGGAGGAGATGGAAGTGTACATCAACAATCATGGCCAACATTTGACGCGACCTTGCTTATTTTAGGTATGGCGAATGTCACTGTACAGGTAAACGGCAAACGCCGTGGGTTTGTCTCGCTTGTTCCAGATGCTTCTGAAGCGGATGCGATAAGTGCGGCGCACACACTCCACACCGTGGTTACCGCGCTTGGCGGGAAGGAACCAAAACGCGTGGTATATGTACCGGGTAAAATCCTAAATCTTGTGGTATAATTAGACCAGTTGACTATTTTAGAAGCGTTTGCTATAAATTATACCACATGAAAAAAACAACCAAAACTGCCTCGTTTTCTTTTGATAGTGCAACACTTGTAAAACGACTCCTCGTAGCCGCACCGGAACGCGCACGAGATGTCATTATTCGTCGTTTTGGGCTTGGTGCTAATCCAGAAAGAGAGACACTGGAAGCGATTGGTGATCGTTCAGGCATCACTCGTGAACGGGTTCGACAAATTGAAGCGGCTGGCCTTGATGCTATCCGTGCAAGTAAGGTTTTCAAAGAGGCGAGGGGTGCGTTTGAAGAAATAACTGGTTATATTAATTCACTGGGTGCAATTGTCCCAGAGGAAACACTTCTCTCTTCACTTGGTAAAGACGAAAAGAGTCGTAACAGATTCCGTTTTTTCCTAATGATTGACTCGGCATTCTTTCGTGAACGAGAAACGAATGATTTTCTTGCCCGTTGGCATGTTGATGATGTTACAGCAAAGCATATCCACAATGCTCTTTCAAAACTCTACAGTTCGCTTCCGGATAATGAAGTAATTACCGAAGGTGAAATTCTCGATCGATTTCTTGATGAGCTCAAGAATGTCAATGATGCCTACAAGAACGAAGAGGTTTTGAAGCGATGGCTCTCACTTTCCAAACATATCGGCAATAATCCTCTTTCCGAATGGGGCCGCGTTACAGCTCCAGCAATTCGTACAAAGGGTATTCGCGACTACGCATATCTTGCAATTAAGAGACACGGCTCACCGATGCATTTTTCAGAGGTCTCAAAAACTATTGCTACTCTCTTTTCCAAAAAAGCTCATATAGCAACTACACACAACGAGCTAATTAAAGATCCGCGATTCGTACTTGTTGGTCGAGGGCTCTATGCACTGACTGAATGGGGTTATACACCAGGAGTCGTGCGAGATGTCATTCGCGAAACGCTTGAGAAAGAAGGTCCTATGAAAAAGGATGAAATAATCAAGAGAGTAAAAAAGGCACGATTCGTCAAAGACAATACAATCCTAGTTAATTTAAACGATTCCCATTATTTCAAACGGCTCAAAGACGGAAGATACGCAGCTGTATAAAGCAATTCACAAAGAAACAGCATCCGTCAACTGATGGATGCTGTTTCTGTTATACTTCTATATATCCTATGCTTCCATTTCTGAAAGGACTCGAAAAATTATTAAAGAAATCAACTGAGAAATCCGGTTTCCGATTCTCGCAGTGGCCTGTATTCATATTCGGTGTTGTACTCCTAATTATGTCGTTCGTGTTTATGCCAAGTATCGTATCGTTCGCGCTATCTATTTCACTTTTCTTAGCACCGATATGGTTGCCATTTCTTTTGGTTAGTGGTGCGTGGGTGCTCTGGATTATTTTGAAACGATCAGAATTCATTGACTCACAAACAAATATTCTTCTTGAAATAAAACCACCACGAACTATTGTAAAGACACCACTTGCGATGGAAGCATTCTTGTCCGGCATACATCTTAATCCTGGCGAAGCAAGTTGGTACAAAATATATTTTGGCGGTTCTGTGCGCCCGTGGTGGTCTCTTGAGATTGCCTCACTTGAAGGTCAGATACATTTTTTTATATGGACGCGTGAAGTGTTTCGCCGGATTATTGAAGCACAACTATACGCTCAGTATCCAGGTGTACAGATAACTGAAGCATCTGATTATACTCGATTCATCAGCGCAAAAAATGAAGAATGGTCTATTTGGGGTTGCGATTATGTGCATACCAAGGAGAAAGAAGATGCACTTCCGATTAAGACATATGTTGAGTATGGTCTTGATAAGGTGCAGAAAGAACCTGAACAAGTTGACCCACTCGCAAACCTTATTGAATTTATGGGTTCAATCGGAAAGGGAGAGTATCTCTGGCTTCAATTCGTCATTCGCGTTCACAAAGGTGAAAAATATCATAAAAAAAATGCAAGTGGCAAACCGTATACTTGGAAAGATCAAGCGAAAGAACTTGTGGATGAAATCCGAAAGGCGACACGCGATCCGTATATTGATCCGGTAACTGGAGAAGAGAGACCAGGATTCCCGAATCCTACCAAGGGTCAAATGGAAAAAATAGCCGCTATAGAACGAAATGTCTCAAAACTTAGTTTTGATGTCGGTGCTCGTGGCATATATCTTGCGAAACCAGACAGTTTTAAGGTAAGTGGTATATTTGGTCTGATCGGTCTTTTTAAGCATTTCACTTCGGAAGGATGGAACGGTATGAAACCAACGAAATGGATGATGCAATTTGATGATTTCCCATGGGAATTCGGCGTTGAAAAACTTAAAAATAAAGTTCGTACATTGCTTGTAGAGGCCTATCGTCGACGGCAGTTCTTTCATGAACCATTTTCTTTCGGAATAACTAAAGATGATACGATGGTAATGAGTACCGAGGAACTTGCGACTGTTTTTCACATTCCTTCTCGCGCAGTTGAAACACCAACCCTCGGACGCGTTCAGTCAGCGACAAGTGAAGCACCAATTAATTTGCCAATTTGAACCGCATGGATTTTTTAAAACAAAACGCCTTGAAAATAGCGGCTGTCTCACTCATTATAATTCTTTTCAATGGATATCATCTTTTACTTTCCCCGCCGAGTAATTTTCCTTCCGAAAGTATCATTGTTATTACAAAAGGAACGACTGCGTCAGATATCGCAAAAGAGCTAGCTGACGCGAACATTATTGCACGCCCTTTGTTTTTGCAGTTTATTTTTCGAGTATCTGGAACAAGCGACAGGATACAAGCAGGAGCGTATCTTTTCGAAAAATCGCAGAATTTGCTTGAAATAGCATATCGTTTAGCCACTGGAGCGTATGGACTTCCTCCTGTGCGCATTACTTTTCCTGAAGGAACAACAGTACGCGATATGTCTGTGCAGATCACCGAAACATTTCCGACATTATCCGCAAAGGAATTTATTTCAGCAGGAAAGCCATACGAGGGGTATCTTTTCCCAGACACTTATCTTTTTTTATTTTCCTCAGATGTTGATTCAATGATAAAGACGATGCGTGCAAACTTTAATTCAAAAATAGCGCCATTGTCAGACGATATTCAGAAATCGGGGCAATCACTTTCAGACATTGTCATTATGTCTTCTTTAATTGAAAGGGAAGCGCGTACAGATGTCGACAAACACATCGTGGCTGGTATTCTTTGGAATCGTCTTTCCCGCGATATGTTGCTTCAGGTAGATGCGGTCTTCGGATATATCTATGACCGCGACACCTATGATCCTTCATTTGCCGATTTGAAAGTTGAATCACCTTATAACACTTACTTACATACCGGACTACCGCCTGGACCGATATGCAATCCTGGTCTTGAGTCCATTGAAGCGGCTTTACATCCAACAAAAACGGATTATTTGTACTACCTTACCGGTCGAGACGGCCTTATGCATTACGCGGTAACCTATGCTGGTCACCAAGCGAACCAAAAAAAGTATAATTGACAGTAAGGATATAAAGGTGTAGTTTTTCATTCAGAATGTAGCACAATAAGAAGCGTTTATATTGAACAAAAGGAGGATCCAATGGACCTATTAGATCAGGTAGGGAAACAAATTAAGTTTGCCAAGCAGACGCCATTCCGTGATGTTTTCAAGGGTTATGTTGGGAGCAATGGTCGTCATGTTGTTCTGCCAACATTGAGCGACAAACAAAGTGCAATAGTGTTTTTCGTTTCGGATGATCGTTTGGTTGCACCACACACGATCATGAACAAACTGCCCGAAAAGTGTAAGGACCATTTTGAAATGGTCCATGCAATGAGAACAAAACGAGGAATGTTCTTTGAGCGCTTTGCACTTTTCGCAAAACAGGATGGGGGAATGCTTGTTGGTTTCGGTGCCGACGAAGTGTATTATGTTCTCGCAACATGGGACCGGAACGGACAGGATCTCTGGCAACCAAAGTGGGATATCCACGACAATCCGATTATTGAAGCTTAAATCGCTTCGTGAGAAAACCAATTCGGTCTTCTCGACGAGGCGGTTTTCTTTTTTTATTTATCCTTTTGAGGAGGTCAGACCTCCTCAGGGTTACTCAAAAATACCAGATTGGTGTGCTTCAGTGATTTCGTCCACCGGATGCCGTCCATATATAAAATCCTTACAAAATTCACGATATTCCTTTGGAGAAAAAAGTGACGAAAGGAAATCCTTATCAACAATTGGTCGATCGAACGATCCTGTGTAGTCACCCAAGCTTGAATATGGATATGCACTTGCCCAAGCATAAGCATTTCCAAAGTTGTTTCGAGCGCCGTTCTGCCCGCCAGGATACATGTCGAGTGCGTTTTTTAACTGCACATACGCGCTTACATATCGAAAATAACTATCATCAGAAATTGTTTTTACTCGGTAGGATCCTTGGAATAGTGTTCCTTTCTCGCCATATCGTTCGTTGAATTTCATAGCCATGCCAGTTCCGAGTCGGTGCATAAATCGGGTAATGTTACCATCGGCAAGTTCTTGCAAGATAAGATGAAAATGATTTTCAACAAGACAAAACGCAATGATGTTTACGAGGCGTTCTTGCTTCGGCCAAAATTCTGGACGCGAGAATAAATTATGCAAGTCAGCGTCCTCTAAATCGCGATACCAATTTTGAGGTGCGAACGCATCATTAAAATGAGCGAGCATAAGTAAAAATCGGAAACGGTCGGTATCATCGCGGACAATTGGCAACCCGCGTGTTCCGCGTTTTACTACATGTATATACGATCCAACAGCAAATTCTTCTTTGCGCATGTTAACATTCTAGCATTACCTTGAGGAGGTCAGACCTCCTCAGGAATGGGATGTGGTCATAAACTATCTGGCATGATTAGATAAGAAACATGGATGCAAAAGGAAAAAAGATATTTGTCGGGTTGTCGGGTGGGGTGGACTCTGCTGTGTCTGCGGCACTTTTGAAACAAGATGGTGCCGAAGTAACCGGAGTGTTTATTAAGGGATGGTATCCGCCATGGATGTCCTGTTCTTGGGCAGAAGAACGGCGCGACGCGATGCGCGTCGCTGCACGACTCCACATTCAATTTCGTACGCTTGATGCTAGCGTTGAATATAAAAAAAGTGTAATCGATTATCTACTTGCTGAATATCGCGCAGGTAGAACGCCAAATCCAGATGTAATGTGCAATAAGGAAGTAAAATTCGGCGCATTTTATCGCTACACGATGGATGCTGGAGCTGGTGCAATTGCGATGGGACATTATCGTTCGGGCGAAAAAGATCAAAGTTATTTTCTTTGGGCAGTGCCGAAAGCCATATTGGATGCAACAATTTTTCCAGTAGGGAAGATGGAAAAAAACTATGTACGCGCGCTCGCGAAAAAATTCAACCTGCCAATTGCCGAAAAAAAAGATAGTCAAGGTGTATGTTTCCTTGGCTCTGTTTCAGTAAAAGAATTTTTGCTACATGAATTAGGAAATGATAATCCAGCACTTTTATATACAATTGGTCAACGAGTCGGAGGCGAGGATATGTCCGTTGTAGAATTTGAAAAGCAGGGACCATGGTTCGTAGTTGAAAAGAATGTTGAAAAGAAAGAGATAAAAGTTTCAAAAATTCGTGCCGCAAATGCACCGAAAGAGATTATATTTACCGACGCAAATTGGTTTAGCAAACCAGAGAATGTAACCGAAGCTCAATATAGATATCGAGGCCCGCGCGTGGTTGGGTATGTAAAAGGTGACCGTTTTATATCTTCAGAGCCATTTCCTGACATTCCTGCTCCGGGTCAGTCAATAGTGTTTTACAATAGTGACGAACTCGTTGGTGGTGGTATTATTGTCTGATGAACCATAAGCGTTTCTGGATCGCCGCATCCATTATTGCCGGAGTTGTTGTTATAAGTTTTGTACTTTCTGTGCCCCATACGCGTGATATTGCCCAGACAGAAATAACACAAGATAATATAACAATCGTACCATCAGTCACTCTGCACGATTCATTTAAGAAAGGTGTGCATACAATTACCGGTTCGCTTGAAGCGCCAAACGCGTGCTCTGTCATTACTGCTAATGCGATACTGTCAGGAAATGCATCAAGTGCGGATGGCATACTTGTTGAAATCTCTATGCCGCCTGATGCGGGAGTTTGCCTGCAATTACCGACCAAAGTAAATTTTTCTACAACAGTTTCTGCACCTGCTGGTCTGCCGCTCTCGGCAACCGTAAACGGCTACAAAGCAACAACAACTATTCTATGACAAAACTTCCAGTCATCATTAAGGCCGATGGATTGAACGAGGTCTTTGATCCGGTTCGTCTAGTATCATCTCTTGAAAGAGCTGGAGCAGGCGAACATACTGCTGAAAGAATCACCAAGATGATTACAAACACAGTTACACCAGGAACTTCATCAAAAGAAATTTATACCCGTGCCTTTTCTCTCCTGCGAAAGGAGACGAAACCAGTTGCTGCGCGGTATGCGTTACGGCGCGCACTTTTAGAACTCGGACCATCTGGTCATCCGTTTGAGGATTTCATTTCGCATCTATATCGCAAAGAGGGCTGGCAGGTTGAAACGCGGAAAATACTCCAAGGAAAATGTGTAGCGCACGAGATTGATTTATATGCATCACATCCGGAACAAGGAATGACTCTTGCAGCCGAACTAAAATATCATAATGACCCGGCATACAAGACAGATCTGAAAGTTGCGTTATATGTAAAGAGTCGTTTTGACGACATATTCGCATGCGATGAAACAACCAGTACCTGCCACATCGACCGCGGATTGTTGGTGACTAACACAAAATTTACTTCCGAAGCAATTGCATATGCCGAGTGTGCAGGCGTTGAACTGCTCGGGTGGGGCTATCCATCTGACAATAATCTCTTCATTCGAATGAGTCGTGCAAAAGTATATCCAATTACAACTTTAACGGGTTTCTCTCGGGCTGAAAAACGGATTCTCATTGAGCATAACATTATTGCTGTAGATAATATTATGCTGGATCGCCGTGTCCTTAGTTCAATTCATCTTTCACCATCACGAGTTGGTGAAATCCTTGCAGAGGCCGAAGGTCTTCTGGCGCTTCCTTTCGTACATCGTGATATTGTTTAAATATGATAAATTTTTCAACAAGTTCCTTTATTGCCGGAGTTATGCTTGGGGCTCTTCTTACCGGAGCTTGGTTTTTTGCTAGCACTGCCTCATTTATGACTGTGTCGCCTTCTTTATTTAATGCAACAAGTACAATGTCTTTAACACAAAAAAGTGGTGCGCTTTCAGTTGTCGATCAGATATCCGGAGATACAGTCACAGTTGAGTCGGTTACTGTGCCACCACCTGGTGTGTGGGTTGCCGTTCATGAAGTTAATGGAAAAGATTTAGGAAATATACTTGGTGCAACCCGCGTGAATGGCCCGCGGAGCGCTGTTTTCGTTTCGCTTTTGCGTGCAACTGAACCAGGTCGTTCTTACGCTATCGAACTATATCGCGATGATAACGGAGGCGTTTTTGATCCATCATTGAATAGCGCGTATGTTGATTTCGATACTGGTGCGCGTGTCGTCGCATACTTTTCAACAACCAATTAAGTATGGCGAAAAGCACTCGCGGCGTATTCGATCCATCTTCAAATGAACCGTTTAAGGTTAGTCGTTCTAAAATTGATCTTTTTTCCGAATGTCAACGATGTGCATATCTTGATATGCGACTTGGAGTTAAACGACCATCTATGCCGGCGTTCACTCTCAATAATGCCGTCGATGAACTCTTGAAACGCGAGTTTGATACGCATCGCGCTCAAAAAACAACACATCCGCTTCTGAAAAAGTACGGTCTTGACGCTGTGCCGCTTGCAGATGAACGAATGGAAGAATGGCGCGATGCGCTTCGCAGAGGAATTGCTTATCTGCATGTGCCAACAAACATTTTGGTACGCGGTGGTATTGATGATGTCTGGGTCAATCCTGCCGGAGAATTTATCATTGTTGATTATAAAGCGACGAGTAAAAAAGAAGGCCCTAGTTCAGAAGAGGACTTATATGATTCTTACAAGCGGCAGATGGAGATTTATCAATGGTTATTCCGTCGAAATGAATTTAATGTTTCGCCGGCGGGTTATTTTGTATATGTTAATGGGAAATCAGATGCCAAAGCGTTTGATGCTAAGCTTGAATTTGACATAGAGATTATCCCGTATACTGGCAGCGATTCGTGGGTAGAGCCGGCGATTTATGATTTGAAAAAAATGCTGATGAGTGATGATATACCGCCGATCGGTATCGCTTTCGGTGGCGGTCCTTGCGACTATTGCACTTATCGCGAATCGGCGGGGAAGTCGTTACTCGAATTGCATAAGAAAA
>JAZDHA010000050.1:0-3631 GCA_043806295.1 bacterium
GTATATGATATTTTCATATCCAATAATATAAAATCATATGACTACTATTTCGGTCCCAATTACTCCAATACAGGAAAGGTTCATCAAGGCCCTTGTTAAAAGCGGACGGGCAGCTAATAAAGCGCATGCAGTACGGCTTGGTATAGATGCTTTAGCTGGAGATACCGCTTTCTTGTCACTCCAATGTTCACTTCAAGAAGCTAGAGAAGGGAAAGTCCTATATGGAGATCCTCGCGAGTTGATAAAGAAATTCTAACGGTATGATTACCATTGGGTTCACTCCCGAATTCTTTCGGAGATTAAAGAAACTCACTCCCCAGTTACAAGAGATTGCGTTCAAGAAAATAGAATTGTTTAGAAATAGAAATAATCACCAGCAACTCGAAGTGCATAAACTGCATGGAGAATACAAAGGATTTTTCGGCTTCTCGATTGATCGTAAAAACCGCATTATGTTTGAGTGGATTTCTGATACTGAGGTGCGATTTCACACGATCGGCGACCATTCCATTTATAACTAATGTAAACGAGTACGGAATACGCGGCAAGGACGAACACAAATGAAAAGCGTACAATCGTGAATGCTGAAAAAGGCAGTGCAGAACTTTTTTCTGCAATAAAGATGAAATAATGCGTAAGGACGAAGGCGGGAGATCCCGCTACGATAGCGATAATAGGAACAAAATACCCTATCGTCATACCAATAACTCCAGCAGCTGCAGCAGAAGCCATCGCGACCGGTACAAAAGGATTGACCAAAAGATTTGCCGGTAGGGCGACAAGCGAGAAGAGGCCTATATTGTAAAGAAGAAGTGGCAACACCGAGATTTGTGCCGCTAGCGTTGTTGCCATCGCATTTGTCCAGAATGAACTGGATCGCGGCACTGCACCTGCTCGGAGCGTTTCGCTTCGCTGCACTTGGCACACTCCTCGCACTCGCAGTGCCGCGATCCACACTTCAATAATTGGTGCGAGCCAGATAATACCTGCGGTTGCGGCGACAGAAAGACCGAATCCCGGATCAAAGACAAGATAGAGAGGATTCCACACGAGCATAAGTATAACCGCAAACATTAATGCACGGCTCGCGTAATAAGAGTGGCCGGTTGCGCGCGCATAAAGCGCGATGATCGCCATAATCGTTGCTCGTATGGCTGTGGCGGAAATACCGGCGATGCCGACAAAGAGCAGGAGCGCCGCTCCGCCGGCAAAGAACTGGAGTCGTCGCGGTAATCGCCAGAGTGCGAAGAAAGCCATCACCCATTCGGCTACAATCATCACATTGTATCCCGAGAGTACGATAATCTGCACAAGCCCTGAGCGCGTGAAGGCGTCGGTAAGTGCAGTCCCTAGCCCTGACTTTCCTCCTATTACGATGCCACCAGCAAGTGCAGAGTCAGGTTTCGGCAATGTGCGATCCAGTCCATCTAAAAACGCATGCTTTACGCGCGCCAATGCCGCCGGAACTGAATACCACGATGCAGGTTCTTCGGTATATATTGAGCCAAACTGGATTAGGAACCGGATGCCGCGCGCCTGCAGATATTTATCGTAACGAAATGTACGACCGTTTTCTGTTTCAAAGGCCTCTGGCAGAGAAAGTGTCCCATACACGCGCACGCGGTCGCCGACGCGCACATCGGCAGAAAGCGACATTACCGCAAGCATTCCGGTTATGCTTTCTCCCGAAATTACTTCAAGCGCGATTCGCTGGTTCTTCTCACGCACATCAGGATCGCCCACCACTATCCCAGTGTAAGACACTCGGTGTTTGACATCACGCATGAATGCTTCGGGCGCTGGAGTGTCAGAGAGAATTGCTCTGCACATCCCAAGTGCAACAAACAAACAAAATATCCCTCCAAGTACATAAATTTGTCGGGACTTTAAGAAAGCCGCCGCCGCAAAAAGTATTGTAAGAATTAAAACAAAAACAATCACTGGCCACTCAAATGTAAAAACCGACCGTACAAACACCCCGCTCGCGAATCCTACAACAACGGCAATAAGAAAATTCATTTATTCTCCACTATATCGTACGAAAAAGTCCCCGACGCACCACTGCATCAGGGACTTGCGCGAAAGTTCAGGCCTCCCGGCGAAGATGGAATACGATTCGAGCAGAGAGACCCAAAAGATTAAAGACATGCAGGGATTCAATGCGGCTGAAGATACGAGGTGAATTCCCAACATAAGGCCGATGTTCATGATCATAAGACACCCGAACCCCGCACCATGTGCCAGCATGCTCCATCGCGATCCGAATAATTTCGCCTCGCGGAGGATCTTTATACTGTTCGATGATTTCCACATCGGCGCCTTGTGGGAAAGGTTCGACAACATGACCATCGAGACATCTCGCATTTGTCTTGTTCCATTCTGTAAGCCATTCCTGGTCGAACGCTTTAACCGAATCCAATTCGCGTTTACCGCCAAAATCGGCCGGCGTGAGAATAATTGTGTCAACTTTTTTGCCCTTGATGCGGAAAGTCCGCCACCTCTCTAACTTTTTCATTTCCGTGATCTCCTTTCAGGTTTGTACAATGTTTATTGTCTGGAAATTATGATACACGATACAATAAAAAAGTCAAGCGCTATACACCACGATCCATCGCTTCATTGGCGAGGGAGTCGGCGTCGCTGTTTTCTTCGCGCGGGACATGAATAAATGAAATACTTTTGAAAGTCGCGGCGAGCGAAGCGAGTCGCGCGTACTGTTCTTTTAGGATTTTATTTTTTATTTTATATTCTCCGCGCATTTGCTTCACCACAAGTTCACTGTCCATTTTTACAACCACATCAGTTTCTGCACGCTTCATCGCCGGCACGAGTTTCTTCAATGTTTCAAACGCGAGAATCACCGCCTCGTATTCCGCGAAATTATTTGTGCGAACTCCCAAAAATTTTGAAACACTTGCCACTGAATTGCCGAGTTCATCGCGAATCATCGCTCCCGCACCTGATGGTCCAGGATTCCCTCTCGCTCCGCCGTCGGCATGTATGAAAAATTTCATGCGACTATCATATCAAACGAATATCAGAGTCTTAATCGCACAGGATTCCCACGACTGAAAGTATCGCGCTCGAGATGCGCGAGAATGCTGACACCAACATTTGGTGTGAGCGCTGCTACCGTGCGTGCGAGTGCGCCTTTAACGAAAAAAGTGACGGCATCAATACTTTGATTTTTTTCATCAGCACTAATTTTTAATTTTAAATGTTCTTGTCCTTTACCAAATCGTGAAATCTCTTTCACTAAAACTTCGCGTAGCAGAAACACTGGTTTGGAATTCTGCATACCAAATGGCGAGAGCCGTTCGATTTTTTTCAAAAATGATTCATTCGCTTCTTCTGGCGTTATCACTGCGTCAGCATGCCCCATTAGAGAATCGTCCTGCTCTAACGGGGCAAGTATTTCGTATGCTTTGACCAAATTATCCTCAAGAAAAAATATTGCATCATCTCTTACAGTAAAACCTCCAGCCGCCGCATGACCTCCAAATTCAGTAAATGTTTCTTCTGCCGCACGCATAAGTTCAAGAGCATTTACACTACCTCCACTTCGCATAGAACCCTTAATACTCCCATTACCTTCCCTGCCCCAGAGAAACACTGGCCGTTCATATTCATC
>JAZDHA010000051.1:0-6328 GCA_043806295.1 bacterium
AGAAGGAAGGAAAGCTAACCCAGCACGGAGAAATCGGTCAAAGCGTTTTCTATACCATCAAGTAAATAGGCCCCAAATGAATGGCTCAACGGGATGAGTTATTCGCTCGAGGAGGGTTTTATGCGCTAAAATATACCTATGTATCAGAAGTTCTTCGCGTGGATACAAAAATATGAGCGACATCTGTCTGCGCTCGCGATGATTGCCGGTTTTGTGGTCGATAATTTGTTTTTCGAGCGCGTGGATGTCTGGCAGACACAACTATGGATCGGCTCCTACTCACTTGCGTGTTTCATAGCAATTCCATTACTTCACTTTATTGAAGCGCGCGTTGCGCGTGGTCGTCCACGACCGCGATGGAGATTTCTTCTGCCACTAACTACACAATTCGCGCTCGGTGGCTTCTGGAGTGCTTTTGTTATTTTCTATGGTCGTTCGGCGGTCTTCAGTGCATCGTGGCCGTTTCTTTTGCTACTATTTCTTATATTTCTTGCGAGTGAATATTTTCACAAATATCATGAGCGACTCGTATTCACGAGCACTCTTTTCTTCTTTGCATTGTACTCCACAGCGATATTTACGATTCCGATCTATACCGGCACCATCGGGACTTTAACTTTTATCGAGAGTGGTATCGCCGCGGTGTGTATTTTTGCTTTATTTACAATACTTCTTCGAATTCTCGGTCGAGATCGATTTCTTGCCGATGTTCGGCAAATTCGCATAGGTGCTTTTTGTGTGCTTGTTATTATGAACCTTTCTTACTTTGCTAATATCTTGCCACCGCTTCCATTGTCGGCCGAGGAAGCTGGAATATATCATCTTGTGTGGCGTGTTCCAGGTGCATATTTGGCAACGAGTGAAGCAGAACCATGGCATGTGCGGTATCTTGGTTTCGCACCTACTTTGCATATTGTTTCCGGAGAGTCGCTCTATACATATAGTTCTATCTTCGCGCCAACAGCACTTTTGACGACTATCGTGCATCGCTGGCAATGGTATGACCCATTGGGAAAACAATGGACAACTAAATCAGTTATCAAATATCCGATTGTCGGAGGTCGTGATGGCGGTTATCGTGGTTATTCGGCAATGCCAATAATCAAGACAGGAAAGTGGCGTGTGGAGATAGAGACGGTTGATGGTCGCCTCATTTCGCGTTTGCCATTTACTGTTGAAATAGTTGAATCCTCACCGCCAGAAGAAACGATTACACTGAATTAGCCCGCTTTCACTCGTAATTTCGTTTGTCTTGCCTTGTCAAGTTTTGGAAGAATAATAGTCAAGAGACCATCTTTCGCACTTGCTGAAGATGCCTCAACATCTACTTCTTGTGGAAGCATAATAGCTCGTGAAAATGAGCCCCAGAAAAGTTCTCGCGTAAAATAATCAGGGCCAGCTGTTTGTTCGCGCTCCATTCGCGAACCGTCTATCTCAACCATATCGCGACTTATTGAAATATTTAACTCGTCTGGTCGTACTCCTGCGACGAAAGCACGAACAATGATATCGCTTGCGGTTTGGTGTACATCAACTGGAAGCTGTCCATCCCCTACAGAAGAATCGTCATCGGACGATGAAGACCTGGAAGATGCTTCGCGTGTCTGTTTTTTGGACTCTTTATGTGTAGATGTCGTTACAGCCGGTAGTTCATCATCAAAAGAATCAAATGCGTCGCCAACCGAAGCATTGCCAGAGAGACGATCAAAAAATGAATGCTTCATAGGTAGTGTGTATTAAGTGTTATTAGAAATATCTTTATACTGGAAATATTTAAGTACTTCAAATGCCGCAAAGAAAATAACGGCAGCCACCCAGACAAAAGAGAATGCAACAAAAGTGGCTGAAGCACCTTCACCAATGATAAGCGCATTGAAGGCAGTATGCAATGCGATAGCGAGGATAAGTCCAAACATTGCAGCAACCATTCGCGTGATCGAGCGACTTTTGCTAGAGAAGGCAAGTGCAAAACCGATCGATGCAGATGCAATCACATGAAGTAGTGTAGATCCAAGAAATCGTATATCTCCAGTGAAAATACTACTAGCGGTACTACCATTCATAAGTGGAGTAAGAAGGAAAAGCATATTTTCTGCGGAAGCAAATCCAAGTGCAACAGTGATCATATAGATAACATAATCAGGCGCTTCATCCACTGCAGAACGCCAAAGAACAAGTGCGGCTACAGCAACATATTTCAGCGTTTCTTCTATAAGAGCCCACGCGGTTAAAACCGATATAGTGATATCCGATTGATTGCTGATGAAATAGGTCTTCACGAATTGTTCTAATGGAAGTGCAAGCGGTACCATCAACATACCGATTATGAAAGTAAATGCGATAAGTGTGCGCGGTTCAGGGTGTCGTGAGTCTTCCTTCAAAAGGAAATATAGCCAAAGCAAAGATGGCGCAAGCCCTCCAAAAAAAGCATAAATGAGTATTGTAAAAGTCACTTGTTTATTCTACCGCATCCGAAACAGGCCATTTTGCGACCATAAGGAAAGACGCATCCTTCGTGGGCATTGACTGCCATATTTCTTCAGTGACGAATGGCATAAAAGGATGGAGAAGACGGAGTGTACGATCGAGAAGTTCTAAAAGTAGTTGCATACGCGAAGCGCGCGCGGAAGCATCTGTTCCAGCAAAAATCGGTTTTGATTCCTCAATAATTTTATCTGCTAATTCGTGCCATACATAGTGATAGATTTTTTCTGCGGCAAGGTAGATGCGATACCCTTCAATATCAGTCGTAATTTCTTTAGAGAGTATATCGAGTTCAGAGAGAATTTGTTCATCACCTTTAGTCATGTAGGACTTCGGAAGTCCTACATGATTTTGGGGCGTATTTGCTGTATTTTCTAAAATGAACCTCGCGATGTTCCAAAGTTTATTTGCGAAATGTTTATAGCCCTTCACTTTATCATCACTAATGCGCATATCAGTTCCCGGTGTATTTCCAACGACAAGCGCCATACGCACTGCGTCTGCACCGAATTTTTCTGACATATTGAGAGGGTCAAGATTATTTCCTAATGATTTTGACATCTTGCGTCCTTGAGCATCGCGAACAAGTCCGTGGAGATAAACCGTCTTAAATGGAATTGTGTTAAGTGAAAATTCTGTCATCAATATCATTCGTGCGACCCAAAAGAATAAAATGTCATACCCTGTTTCAAGTAGATTGGTCGGATGATAGTGTTCAAGGTCAGAAGTCGCTTCAGGCCAACCGAGAGTGGAAAAAGTCCAAAGTCCAGCTGAGAACCATGTATCTAGAGTATCTTCATCCTGTACCCATCCGTCCTCTTTCGGCTCTATACCAACACTGATTTCTTCCCCGCGATACCATACTGGTATGCAATGTCCATACCAAATTTGACGGCTGATACACCAATCGCGCAAGTTTTCTATCCAGTGAAAATAAGTCTTTTCAAAATATTCAGGAATAATTTTAATCTTGCCAGAACATACCGGTTCAATCATAAGTTCCTTTAGCGTTTTCCCGCGTCCTGGAATTTTTTTGTTCACTTCAATCCACCACTGGAGTTTCGGGAGAGGTTCAATCGTGCCTCCGGTGCGCTCAGCCGTCGCGATATTTTGAGTTGTGTCTTCTGTCTTCTCAAGCAATCTTTCACTATTCAACCATTCAACGACTATCTCACGCGCCTCAGTCGTTTTCTTGTCAGCAAGCCGTCCTGGCACCGTCATCTTTGCATACTCATTTATCACGATTACTTCGTGCGAGAGCAAGTGCCGATCAGCGATATCCCAGTCAATATGGCTGTGTGCAGGAGTGAGACCGACGGCGCCCGTGCCAAATGTTGGGTCAACTTCTTTGTCTGCGACAATTTTTATATGAATAGGGACATCGCAAAAAACCGCATCATACTCTTTGCCGACATACTGTGTATAGCGAGCATCATCTGGATGCACTGCCACCGCGACATCACCAACTTTCGTCTCTGGTCGTGTGGTGGCGATGGAAATGGGGAAGTCTTTTGAATATTTAAATGTGTAGAGTTTAGCAGGGCGCTCCTCATACACGATTTCATCATCGGAGATGGTCGTCTGGCCTTTCGGATCCCAATTAACGATACGATTACCACGATAGATAAGGTCGGCGTCGTACATTCGTTTGAAGACAGTGCGCACTGCATTACTGCGTGTCTCATCAAGAGTAAATGCTTCGCGTGACCAGTCGAGCGAGGCGCCCATAGTTTTCAGCTGATTAACAATAGTGTTATGACTCTCAGTAGCAAATACTTCAATGCGCCTCAATAATTCATCGCGTCCTAAATCATAGCGGCTTTTATTTTCTTCTTTCTTCACCTGTTTTTCGATGACTGATTGTGTTGCGATTGCTGCGTGATCGGTACCTGGAATCCAAAGTGTTCGAAATCCGCGCATTCGTTTATAACGGACAAAAATATCTTCTATTGCAAGCATTAGCGCGTGACCCATATGAAGTCGTCCAGTTACATTCGGAGGCGGAAGGACAATAGAATATGTCACGGCATCAGGTTTTGTAAAACCCTGCTTTGCACATTCATCAGGATTAAAAAGACCGCTCTTTTCCCATTTAGCGTAGATACGCGATTCTGTTGCTTTCGAATCATAGGGCTTTAGAAACTTCTCATCCATATAGAAAATATAGCAAATTAAGGCCTTTTTGCGAGAGGAAGGTTTCCGTTTGCTTTAAATCCAGTCGAAAATTCTTCTCGCAATGCTCGGTAATAACCGGCAAACGCTATCATTATTGCGTTGTCTGTAGTAAGAGCGGCGTTTGGGATACGAAGAATTACATCTGAATGTTCCGAATGTATTTTTTCCATAAAGACGCGACGGATATGAGTATTTGCTGAAACGCCACCGCCGATGACTAGTGTTCGCGCACCGGTCTCAACGAGAGAGCGCGCGGTCTTATGCCACAGAACATCGGCGGTGGCGTTTTCAAATTCAAGTGCTAGATGTTTCTTTTCATCTTCACTAATATGAAGGTTTTTTTTCAAAAGATATAACACAGCCGTTTTGAGACCTGCAAATGAAAAATCACAATTGTCCTCATGAATCATCGGCCGCGGCAATCGAGCCCATGTGTAGGACATCGGAAGTCCTACATCAGATGTAGGACTTCCGATGTCCTGAAATTCCTGCCGTGCTAATTCAGCAAGTTTCGAAATCTCCGGTCCGCCTGGATAGGAAAGTCCTAACATTCGCGCGACTTTATCAAATGCCTCCCCGACAGCATCATCACGCGTCTCACCAATTAATTCGTATTCTAGCCATTCGCGCATAAGAACCAGTTGAGTATGTCCTCCAGAGATCAGCAGCGCCAGCAGAGGCAATGTGACTCCTTGGATTTTCAAGGTGTCTCCTTGCCTTTGCGCAAGGGCAGCGAGTATATGTCCTTCCATATGATTTACAGCGACAAGCGGTATCAGCCGGCTGGCGGACCAAGCGAATGCGAGTGCTTTTGCGAAATTGATGCCAACCCAGAGCGCTGGCTCAAGTCCAGGTCCAGCCGTGACAGCTATAGCATCTATTTCTGGAGGTGCATATTTTGAAATGAATTCTAAAAATGCTTCAGTGAGATCGGGCTCGCGCGCCAAAATTTCAGAAATTTTGGCGCGAGTTTCGTCTGGTGTTGTTTGTGTGTTTTCGTTCAGTAACTTTGCTTCTTCAAGCGCCGAAAAAAGAATTGGAACAAGATTTTTTGCATGTTCTCGTTTTGCAAGAGATGGGAAGACCCCTCCATATTTTTTATGAAGTTCTATCTGTGAGAGAAGTGTATTACCTAATATGGTAAACGAAGCATTCTTTTCATTTCCCTCTGCCTCGACAATTGCGATCGCGGTTTCGTCGCAGGAGGTCTCAATGGCCAGGATTTTCATGCTTGTCCATTACCGTCCAGGGGAGCGGACCGCCCCATTTGAGTTGGAATCCAGAGGCCTGCGGGTGGCCATTACCTCCATATTTTTTAGCGATTGCCGAAACATCTACGCTCTTATCGCTACGCAAAGAAACATTCACGATTTCTCCGTGCAGATTCACAACGACGCTTAGAGGCGGTCTCAAAGACGCAAGGTGATTGCCAACATCCGATGTGAACATGTCTGCGGCGCCGACCAAATAGCATTCGTATCCTTCAAATGAAATTAATATGGCCTTGTTCGAAATCTGCTCAACCAATATTGCAAAATGCTCCGCATAAATCTTTCCTTTTTCTATCAGCACGGCTCGCGTTTCTGGATTTTCAAACTCTTCCACCAACTTGTCCCATTCTTCAAATGAAAATTTTTGCGCGTAGGCGTAGGCAAGAACAGCATGCGAA
>JAZDHA010000052.1:0-5358 GCA_043806295.1 bacterium
CTCCCAGAGTTTTTCCTCGCCACCCTTACCGCATCCATTTCCTTCATACAACCGACTGCCTTCAATCCCCGGCAAGAATAAAACGTTTGAAGCGCACGCCTCGGGAGTGTCGCACGGGTCTGGAGGAGGTGGCTCGTCATCACACTCCCCTTCGCATATTTCAAGATAAGGCAGAGTGCCACTTGAGCCGAGCCAATGAATTGCTCCGTACCCATTATATGAAGGCAAGAACCAAGCCCAGAGATCTTCGCCATTATGAATAGTTGAACCTTCGTCAACAGGTATTGTATATTCTCGCAACGTTGAAGTTGCGTTTGCATTGAACGCATAGAATCCGTATGGTTGTGTGATGATTGGCGTAGTTGTAGTTATGCCTCCAGGGATTGGGAATGTCCCGTCAGGATACGCACGTAGAGATACATCAAGAATCGGCGAAATATCTCCGTTCCACCTAGCCCATATATACGCAGTTGTGCTTGCTGTTGTTGTGAAGTCTGGTTGATTCCACGTGCCTATCTTGATTTCTTGTGACGCTGCTGTCCCCCCATACCAGTCTTTCACAAACTCTGGGGTGTATATCTGAACCTCGTCTGGATGCGTTTCGGCAGAACGCCAGATGGTTGCCGCAAATGAAGCACTCGGCAGAACCATCGCGAGCGCGATGATAAAAAATAACGCAACGTTGCGAATGCGCATTGTTACTACTATATCGCCCAAGTATATAAATTTGAAAGTTGTTCACAGTCTCAAGATTTGTTATTCTGGTCAGATGAAACGCGCATTTGCCATAATTATCGTCGTCTTGCTCGCCCTCAGCATGATTGGAGTTCTCATACCAGGTCTTTTTAGATAAATAATCAAGGAGTTGTCCACACCTCGCGGATACTTGCGCTTTTTTTGCATTTCTGTTATATTATTTTCACTCGCAGAGTATTAGAGCTTCGCTCGGCCTTCACTGGTCGCAAGTGTTCAGTTTCGGCGAGGTTACTCAGTTAAATCCAATACATGGACAATCAGCAGACAGCAGGTTCAGTACAGGGGAATAAGCTCTATGTGGGCGGCATCCCTTATCGCTCAACGGAAGATGATATGAAGAAGGCCTTTGGCGAGGCCGGAAATGTCGTTTCCGCGAGCATTATCAGCGATCGTATGACGGGCCGCTCACGCGGTTTCGGCTTCGTCGAAATGGCCTCCGAAGCGGAGGCGCAAGCGGCGATCGACCGTTGGGATGGCAAAGAAATGGACGGGCGTACGCTCTCCGTTTCTTTCGCTCGCCCTCAAGGTGATCGTCCTCCTCGCCGCGAATGTGGTTGCGGTGGCGGTGATCGGGGGGGTTCCGGTGGCAGTGGGGGTTACGGCCGGGGTGGATTTTAATTATTCGCCGAAAACAACAACGCCCGCCCTCCTCAGGAGGGCGGGCGTTTTTGTTTTGTGTTAGCGTTATTCCATGGATGGCAAACCCTACTTCGCTAAAACTACGAAGGGCAAGGAGGAACCAATCGCGTATACAATCGGCTGGCAACCGTTTCTGGGCTTAAAAATTTACCTTGATTCAAGGCCTCTCATTCCACGACCGGAAACAGAATGGTGGACGGAGCAGCTCCTAACCAATGTAGGACATCTGAAGTCCTACATTAAATTTCTGGATTTATGCGCGGGGAGTGGAGCGATTGGTTGTGCAGCGCTAGCACGATTGCCGAATGCTGAAGTATTTTTTGGAGAAATTGATCCAGCGCACGAAACAACGATTTTAAAAAACATCCGCGAAAATAATTTAGATAAGTCGCGTTCTCATATTTGCATCGGTGACTTATTCGAACCGTTTAGCGACATGCAATTTGATATTATTGCGGTGAACCCTCCGTACATTCCGGCAGACCGTGAATTACCTAAAAGTGTTGCCGACTACGAACCGGCTCTCGCACTTCGTTCAGGAATTGACGGTCTCGATCTTATCCGCCGCATCGCGGCTTCCACGAGGCGTCGCCTCGTGGAAAATGGTGTGTTGTGGTGCGAGTGCGATAGCCCTACAGCTGAAACAGCTCGTGCCCTATTTGAAGAACAGGGCTTAAACGCAAAAATACTTAATGACCAGTATGATCAGCCACGCGTCATTTGCGCCAGAATGATATAATCTTACCAATGGCTGAACCACTATCAACAGATCCATACAAAGGCGTCCGAGATTTCTATCCAAATGATTGGGCGCGCCAAATGGCGATGTTCGCACGAATGCGCGAACTACTCGCACACTGGGGTTACGAAGAATACAACGCTTCCCCACTTGAGCGCGCTGAATTATATGAAGCAAAGACATCTGAAGAAATTGTCAAAGACCAGACATACACATTCATGGATCGCGGCGATCGCCGCGTTACACTTCGTCCAGAGATGACGCCTACACTTGCACGCATGGTGGCAGGCAAACGACGCGAGCTTGTTTTTCCTTTACGATGGTTCTCCATTCCGAATGTCTTTCGTTATGAACGCCCGCAAAAAGGACGATCGCGAGAACACTATCAACTCAATGTTGACCTCCTCGGTCTCCCCGATGGCGAAGCTGATATTGAGATTGTCCGATTGGCATCTGCACTATTAAAAAGTTTTGGCGCCACCGAAAATGACTTTGTTATTCGTATGAATTCGCGCACACTTCTCAATACCGCATGCAAGGCGGCAGGATTAAAGGGTGAAAGTGTTCGTCAATATATTCGTCTCTTGGATAAAAAGTCAAAAATGACTCCTGCGGCTTTTGCCACCGCATCTAAAACCATTTCGCCGAAGGATCCTCTCTATTTCATAGATAACTCAAGCGAGAATGCAGATGTGGCTCTTGAAAAACGAAAACTAATGGACCGAATTGAAATGCTAAAGCTTCGCGGTGTTGGTAATGTTGTCCTTGACGCAAGCATCACGCGCGGATTCGATTATTACACAGGTATGGTTTTTGAAGTGTACGACACAAATCCGACTAATCCGAGGTCTCTTTTCGGCGGTGGGCGTTTTGATAAACTTGTCGCGCTCTGGGGTGGAGATCCGATTCCAGCAGTCGGATTCGGTATGGGAGATGTCACTCTCTCTGATTTTCTTGAAGCCCACAAACTCACGCTTGATACAAATATCGGAAAGCCACAACTATTTATCGGTACACCAAGCGCGAGTGACATTCCTGCTGCGCAGGCCTTCGCAGACACACTTCGTGCTAAAGGAAGTCGCGTGTTCGTTAATATGACCGAACGCTCGCTTGGTGATCAAATAAAAGATGCTGTGAAGCGCAACATTCCTTTCTTTATGGCATACGGTGCAGATGAAACCGCAAGCAACACAACTCGCCTGAAGATTCTTGCGACTGGCGAGGAAGTGTTTTTACAAACATCTGAAATCCCCGCGCGATTACGCGCGGGATAATCCTATGCGCGCTATTACTTTTGATATTGAGTCCATTTCTGATTCCATAGTACGAGGACATATTGATGTACGAGAACAAGAACTTACTGTTGTAGCCATTCATGATTCGAATACCGGAGAATATTCTTCGTATTTTAAAGATGAACTCACAAAACTCTGGCCGATTCTTGAACGCGCTGATATGTTGATTGGTTTCAACTCTGACTCATTTGATATTCCACTCTTGAATCGTTATTACCCTGGAGATCTTTCGCATATTCGTTCGCTTGATCTCCTCGTAGAAGTGCAAAAAGTTCTTGGTCGTCGTATTCGACTACAATCACTCGCCGAGGCAACATTAGGTAGTAGCAAATCAGGAGATGGACTGAAAGCCGGCGAATGGTGGAAGGATGGAGAAAAAGACAAGGTTCGCGAATATTGCATTGAAGATGTCCGACTCACGCGGGCACTTTACGACTATGCTCTCGCACACGGCATACTCAAATACAAGGACTTGCGTGATATTCGTGATATTAAACTAGATACTTCTCTCTGGAATGGCGAAACAATTGTATCATCTATAATGACACACGCATTACCTTTATGAAACCATCTTTAACAATTCCGGTTGCAATTATTCTCGGAGGAATTGTAGTCGCTGGGGCAGTATATTTCTCGTTACGACAACCAACACCGCCGTCTGGTATTGGAAATCCGTCTCTCGTGCGTCCTGTCAGTACTAACGATCACTTATTAGGTAATCCTGCTGCACCGGTAGTAATCGTAGAATACTCTGACTTTGATTGTGAATTTTGTAAAAACTTTAACGAAATAATGCATCAAATCATTGCAAATGAAGGTGCAAATGGCGAAGTCGCATGGGTATATCGAGAATTTCCTCTCAGTGAAATTCATCAAAATGCATTTTCACACGCACGCGCTGCCGAGTGTGCCGCTCAAGTTGCGGGCAATGACGCTTTTTGGAAATTTACGGAAGCGCTCTTCACAAATCAGCCTGTTGAGCCATCACAGTACGGCACGCTCGCAAAAGAATCTGGAATTGTAGGAGACGCTTTTGCTTCGTGTTATGCCAATGCGTCTTCAACACTTGATGCTCACATCAACGCCGACCGACAAAATGCTCTTGCCGTTGGCGCGAAAGGCACGCCGTATTCGCTCATCCTCGTAAAAAGCCGCGCTCCTATAATCATGAACGGTGCTTATTCTTACGACGCAGTTAAACAATTAATTGATCAAGCATTAGGAAATTAAACCGAGTCGATAAATATCAAAAGAATTTTCGCCTTCGAACATATCGGATGGATTCGGTAAATAGATACGCCGTCGAGAAATTTCTTTTGTTGCGTCAGTGATGAGTCGGTGAAATACGGCGAACTCATCTTGCAGGGTGCTGAAATCCAGCACATAGCGCCTCATTTGTTTACTACCGTCACTGTTTTTTGTTTTTTTGCACTCGTATACAATAAATCGCCGCACTGGTTTATTAAATAGTGCGTTGACGGTGTAGTAATTGAAAATTGCTTGAATAGCGAATATCGGCTTTTGCGCGCCACCCTTACTAAATGCCGTGACGAATTTATGATCAATGATATCAACAGCATTTTTATCTATATTTGAAACAACTACCAAATCAGAAACCGCTTTGAGCGGCAACGGAAGCCCTTCTACTTTTACTACGCCCTTAACTTCAACACCGAGCACTTTATGTCTCGGCGGTCGCTCTAAATAAAATGAGATGGCCTTTAGATAATCCCTTTCCATTGCCGCGCGTTTTTCTTTTTTCGCGCGGTGCGTGCGCGCTGTTCCGAAATCAATGTCAGAATCTCCTATTGCACG
Organism: bacterium; assembly: GCA_043806295.1. GTDB lineage: Bacteria > Patescibacteriota > Minisyncoccia > Phycocordibacterales > Phycocordibacteraceae > C7867-001. Next base: position 5,245 of record JAZDHA010000052.1, read on the forward strand.
CAAATATTCAAGACCTTTCTGTATTGCAATCTGTTTTTTATCACCGATTTGATCAAGTGTGTTGTAAAAATTCTCAAGCGCTATATGTCCAGCACTGCCGATGATAGATGCTGG
>JAZDHA010000053.1:0-3139 GCA_043806295.1 bacterium
TAGGTGAGCGATGAGAGGTGAATAAGATCATCTACCTGCGATTGATTTCCGCGCGGGAAATCAAGAGTTCGCATATCGAACGCCTTCTGCGGCACACCACCCGCGAGAATCTTCACATACGCATTCCTGTTTTCGATATTAACAAAATCAAGCACTTCAAAGACCGGTGCGAATTGTTTGGCAAAAAATTCTGCATCTTCTTCGCCAACGCGGAAGACCGCCATATTGCCGACATTTCCAAAAACTGCATCACGAGTATTCTCGGCGATTTGATTGAGGAATTGATGCGCCATGGACAATGCAAGTTTGTATTTGCGCGCCTCCGAGAGGATGCCCGGAATAGAATCAGTCGTCACATTCTGGAACTCATCTATATAAAGATAGAACGGCGGATAGGTAGTGCGTGGGTTGTCAGCGCGTGAGAGCGCCGCCATAAAAAGTTTTCCAACAACAATAAGGCCAAGAAGATTTGCGTTTCGTTCACCGAGGCGACCTTTTGAAAGATTTATGAGCAAAATCTTTTTCGTATCCATCACTTCTCGGAATTTGAATGATGATTCCTGCTGGCCAACAATCGGGCGGATGAAATCGTTTGCAGTGAAGTCATCGAACTTGTTGGTGATGTAGGGGACGATATTTTCAAGCGCGGCGTCGCCGCCTGCCTTCGTCGCAATTTCGTTCCAGAATTGGCTCACAATCGGATTGAGACATTTCGAGAGTTTCTCTTGTCTGAATTCTTTATTGGCTAGCACGCGTGCAATATCAAGCATCGTAGAACCGCTTGATGGATCCTCCATAACCAGCAAAGTCGCATTGCGGAAATATTGTTCAAACGCCGGACCCATACTTTCAGGAACATCGCCATACAAGCGATGGAAAATTGCTAAAAGTTCGTTAACGATAAAGGTTTTCTGTTCCGGCCGCGAAAAATCGTATTCCAAGAAATTAAGACCGAACGGACGAGATAGATCGGCCGGATCAAAATAAATGACATCTTTGTAGCGTTCAGGTGGAACGGCTGCGAGAATATCCAAAATATCAGAACCGTGAGGATCGATAAAACAGCACCCTTCGCCATTTTTAATATCCTGCATAATCATTGATTTCATCAGACCTGTTTTCCCGGTTCCTGTTTGTCCGATGATATATAGGTGGCGCAGGCGATCTTCTGAATCCAGATAGATTTTCGTCTCCTGATTACGATATGTGTTGGCGCCCAAAAGTACTCCTGTCTGTGGAATTTCCGCAGGCGCTGGCGCGTGTGTAAAGCGCGCCTGTTTCAAATGCGGTGAGGACTCAATGCCCGATGGCGGGAAATGATAGATGGTAGTTAACTCGCGGAGTGATAGAGGAAGAGCGTTAGTACTTGGTAATCTGAAAGAAAATTCTTCGCAGATGTTGGCTGTCTGTTTTCCTTCTCGTGCGCGTTCGAATTTAAGTTTGTTTCCTTGCGTATTTGAGAATTGGTTAAACGCCGCTTCGAGTTCTCCGAGCACTTGGTCCGCTTTGTGTGTATCACTGGAAGAAACCGCAAGTCGCAGAGTTGCACCAACTACAGGTGTGGCAATTTTTTTCTCAACCTGTTCGATATATGACTTATTCTCTTCTATTTGGCGGGTCTCTGCTTCTTTCGCTTTCTGTTCATCCTTCGGCTTGCTTGAAAATAGCGTTCTGCTAAAGTCGCGCGTAATTTCACCGAACATCGTTTCTGGTGTCTCAAATGCAGATGATCGTTTCTCTCCTTTTCGTAGGGCCTGAAGAATTTTTTGATAATGTTTTATATGCCGGTCGCCTCGCGGCTCGACAATAATTTGCAATGCCGCACCTTCGCCTGTCTGTTCTATCTTTGCAAAAGCATTGGTAATCGCATTAAGTGGATCGTAGTCAAAATTTGTGTAATCAGACAACGGTAGTGCGGGGTGTTCAGCAAAAGTTGCAGAGGACGCAAGCGAAAAACCACCGGGTGTAAAAATATTGTAATCGTAAGGTTGTTGCGCAATGTGGGCATTCGGGAATATAGCAAGAAGTTGTTTTTCAAAAAGAGAACATTTCCCTTTTGGAATAGCTACATAAAATTGAAGTTCGGAAGTATGTGCCGGCACTGCGAGTTCAAGAGCGAAATATTTTGGATCATTATCCGTCGTGTCGGCGACAGATAGAAGTCCTGAATAAAATTGCTCCATCGCAGAGATGAGTTCTTTCAGCGACCTTGTGCGCGCATTTGGATCATTCGCTTTCGGTCCCGGCAACGATATTCCGTACAAGGTCATGTGCAGTGCTTGGAAGCGCGGCAACTTCTCGTCAATGTCGGCAGCGGGACGCTCGGCATCGGGACGCGCAATATACTGCACAAGATACCGGTGAAAATCGTCTGTGATGCGAGGATCTCGCAATTTCTCCATAACTGTTAGCGCGTTTTTAATTCCCTTTTCTTCCATTGTCTGCACAAGATTCTTGACAGCCGCCTCGCCACCACCGAGTTTAAATTCTTCCAATATTTTTTCTGCCGCACTATTCGCTACAGCGTCGCTTATTTGATATTCAGGAGTAAGTATTTCAGGCGAAGCAGAAAGATGTTCATTGATAGTTTCTGAAACGATGCGTACGCGTTCGTCAGGAATAGCGCGTTCGGCAAGCTCCGCCTCTTTATGTGCAACCTGCTCGCGCAAATACGCGAGTTCTTCTTCAGGCGTGGATAATAATGGTGATGATTCCATTCTCCTACAATATCATGTACACTCCCCCCAGAAGCGTACAAATCACAGGAGGAAATTATGAAGAGAAAGAAAAGGCCACAGAGCGAGACACCAGAAAGTAAACCGATGCTAATTAATCTGAAGAATGGAGTGGATATGGAGAAGGAGATCGGACATTGCAACTTAAGCTGCAAAGAGCATTGCAATGATCCTACATATCCATGCCCAATTAAGATGCTGAAGCAAGCGTTCGGTTAGTGTTCGGCTAGACATTGGAGGACAAAGGCGCCGGTTGCAACAACCGACGCCCTTTATGTTTTTCTGCTTGTGTCAAACACTCGGTGTTTGACACATTATTCAATTTGACAAAATAGTTCAGCGCTGTATCATACCAGCAGATTTTAGTTCTAAAAAAAGGAGGTTTATATGGAAATAGCATTGTA
>JAZDHA010000054.1:0-3807 GCA_043806295.1 bacterium
AGCCGGCGATTTATGATTTGAAAAAAATGCTGATGAGTGATGATATACCGCCGATCGGTATCGCTTTCGGTGGCGGTCCTTGCGACTATTGCACTTATCGCGAATCGGCGGGGAAGTCGTTACTCGAATTGCATAAGAAAATTAAGAAGCAATAAACGAAAAACCCACGAGAAGCGAATGAGCTTTCCGTGGGCAATATCATCAGATGCAGAGTTACTCGAAAAGAATGTCCATTATCGCCCTCGGGGCAAGTCCGTGATGCGAGAGAAACAAATCTGCAGCGCGGCCCCTGAGGGAAATGACTTTTTTGACATCGACACTTGAGTTCAGTGGGATGTTCATGACATTTGAACAACGGAGACGACCATGATTTGATCTATGGCAATACACCTCCTCAACTTCGGTTCGCCTCTCTTTCGAAGTCAATGATTCCCATTTTGGAAATTGCGGGAATCCAAAAGGTCCGATCAGAGGAATATGACACCCTCTGCACACTTGATGAGAATAGGGCACTGTGCCACCGCAGTTCGTGCATTTGGAACTACTGCCTCCTACCGAATCGTCCGGTATCTGCGCCGCGAATATGAAGCCCTTTCCGATTCTAAAAACTCGACCTTGTTGCAAAGCTGTAAACATTTGTCTGTTCATTTTCTCCTCCCAGCTTGGACTGTAAAAGTTCTGTTCTGCCGCAAGGATATGCCAGAAGAAGCAAAAGTCAATCGTCTATAGTAATATGTTCGCATGGAAGTGAAGATCGGCCCATCGTGGGCGAAATATCTGAAAGAGGAGTTTGATAAACCCTACTTTGTTGAACTGACTGAATTTGTTAAGAAAGAATACAAAGATGAAGTCGTATATCCACCGCCAAAATATATTTTTCGCGCCTTTGACATCTGTCCGTTTGAAAAAGTAAAAGTTGTAATTCTTGGGCAAGATCCATATCACGGAAAGAAACAAGCAAACGGTCTCGCTTTCGCTGTTGATGAAAACACCGCACTTCCGCCATCTCTGCAAAATATCTTTAAAGAAATCGAAAGTGATTGTGGCGACCGAGCGGAGAGCGAGGAAGTGCTGAGGCCAGCAGGCCGAAGTGGCAACTTAACGCGCTGGGCGGAGCAAGGAGTTTTATTGCTCAATGCGACACTAACCGTTCGTGCGCAGATGGCTGGCTCGCATCAAGGTCACGGGTGGGAATCATTTACCGATGCGGCTATAAAATCACTTTCTGAATGGCATGAGAATCTCGTATTTATGCTTTGGGGCAATTATGCCAAAGCAAAGGGTGCGCATATTGATCGCTCGAAACATCTCGTCCTGGAAGCCCCGCATCCCTCGCCATTCTCCGCCGCATCCGGATTCTTTGGTTGTAAACATTTTAGTAAAGCGAACGATTATCTCATAGTCAACAACAAAACTCCAATCAACTGGCTTTAATTTTGAGTTGACTTCTCCAGAAAAGAAGTATAAAGTCAAGATAGATTAGTTGTTCCAAAAAACTGAGGAGGTTAAATATGAAAGTAAGAGACGAAGCGGAAACAAACATTGTTGCGCTCGCGAGGAATCCTTATCCCGGCAGGGGCATCATCGTTGGATTGGATCAAGAAGGTGAAAACCTGATTCAGGTGTACTGGATTATGGGAAGAAGCGAAAACAGCCGGAATCGCATCTTTGGACATGATGGAGATCGCGTATTTACCGAAATGGCTGACATATCAAAGGTTAAGGATTCTTCACTCATCATCTACAACGCGATGAGAGAGGCGTGGAGTCGTGGTGTCTCTATGGTGCATATCGTCAGTAATGGCTCACAAACCGACGATATATGGTTTGCCTATGAAAATGGACACGGTAGGTTATTCGAGACGATGCAACGGTTCGAGTATGAGCCCGATCCTCCGAACTTCACCCCACGTATAGCGGCTGTTTCTTGTTGGGTCGCGGGCGTTCCGTTTGCTTCGATGATAATTTTACGAAAGTCGCTGTGGAGTAACCGATGCGATCGAAACATGTATGAGATCAATGGTCTCGGAAAGGGATTTGGCTACTGTATCACGACCTATTCTGGCGATGGCGACCCATTGCCATCTTTCCGCGGAGAACCGTATCTGTTGCCGTTGATTGGCGATACTCGCTTTATAGCGGATACTTATTGGGAGGCACTAAACCACGAGAATAAGGTTTCGCTTGCAGTAAAGTTCATTCCAAAACGAGGTCATTCTGATTTGGTCACCTTCAACAAGTATCAGAAGAAGATTGGCAAAAAGTAATCGGGTGCGCCCGCGGATAGAATCCCGCGGGCGCGTTTTATTTCCAATTTAGACGCGCAGCAAGGGAAGAAATTTCTCTTTTTTCACATGCGGGCCGATGATTGCTAGATTCAATTTTTCTGTGCGAAGAATATCGCGAGCGACGCGTTCAATATCGGCGGCAGTGACATTGTCGATGCCCCGCAAAACTTCTTCTAATTTTCGGACTTTGCCTATAGATATGAGCGACGAGACCGCGTTATTCGCTACTCCATCACTCGTCTCGAGCGCAAGCGTCGTTGTGCCCTTGATATACGATTTCGCTTTTGCAAGTTCCGCTGATGAAACTCTTGTGCGTTTTATTTTTCGGAATTCAGTGAGAATCGTTCCAGCAACTTTTTCCAGCTTACCGTGCTCCACACCCGCCTGAACGACAAAGTAGCCGGTATCAGGATACTTTTCTGCCCACGCACGCACAGAATAAGCAAGTCCGCGCTTTTCACGCACTTCTATAAAAAGACGACTACTCATTCCGCTACCGAGGATAGTCGCAAGCACTGCGAGTGTATACTCATCTTTATGCAGATAAGGATAACTTGGAACGCCAAGCATAAGCTGTGTCTGATCCGTTTTCTTTTCTTTGATCGCGACGCGAGGTGCATCTTGGGTACCGATAAACGGCACTAATGCGGGATGTTCGGCGCGTTTTACACGCCCGAATTCACTGCGTATTTTCGCAAGCACATTTGGGGCGGAGAATAAACCCGCGACACAAACAACCGTATTCTCTGTCGTGTAATTTCTTTTCAAATATTCAGTAAAATCTTTGCGGTTGAATGTTCGGATATTTTCTTTCGGCCCGAGAACTGTTCGTCCGAGAGGATGCTCCTTGCCGAAAATGAGCGTCTCAAACACATTGCCTATGTTGGTCATCGGCATATCTTCATACATATCGATTTCCTGAATGATCGTACCGCGCTCTTTTGTTATCTCATTTGATATCAGTGTGGAGTTGAGAAAAATGTCGCTAATCACATCGATTGCGGTGTTGAGATATTGACTCGAAACTTTGGCCCAATAGGCAGTACAATCTTTTGCGGTAAAGGCATTGTAAATACTTCCAATCGCCTCGAGCTCTTTGCTGATGGCGTGCGCATTCGTGCGATTCTTAGTGCCTTTGAAGAACATATGCTCAAGAAAGTGAGCAAGTCCATTTTCTTTTTCGTTTTCGTACCGCGAGCCGGTGCCAGTCATCACAATAACCGTCGCAGTTGCCGTTCCTGGCATTGGGGCAAGAACAATTCGAAGACCGTTTTTAAGCGTATGAATAGTGTATTTCTGCATACACACATAGTACAGGAATCCGTTTTGTCGTGCTATCTTTTCTTAATATGACTGTCTCAGAGGTACGGAGCCGCTATCTGGAGTTCTTCGCAAAACGAGGGCATGCGATTATTCCTTCTGCATCCATCGTGCCTGAAAATGACCCCACGACGCTTTTTACCAGTAGCGGTATGCAGCCCTTAGTTCCGTATCTGCTCGGTCAGCCGCATCCGGAAGG
>JAZDHA010000055.1:0-5414 GCA_043806295.1 bacterium
TTGGCGCGTGTACCATAATGCTTTTGTTTACTTATCACACAATTTCTGAGTTTAATGCAACGGCAAATACTTGGAAATCGTCAGACATTTCTTTGATACAGGAGGTAAAAACTCAAATCCAAAAAGATGATTATCTTATTCTCTACGGACTTACTAATTCAAACGTAAACTACTACGCCCGACAACTGGAAATAAACAATGAAAAAATATATTTCCCTTCTGTGATGGAACCCAATCGTGATTCTTTGGGGCCGATTTTGCAGATTGGATCTGATAAAGAAAAGCTCGATGAGTATCTATCAGATTTAAAAAACATTCTGTCTAAAATTGACCGTGGCAGATTCTTTGTATTTTTAACTAATGATAATATTTCTGATTCAGTAATAAGTTTTCTTGACCAAAATCTAACGAGAGAAAGGGAAATCATTCCGGAGCAACCGCATATGCCGACATGGATTGACCGTGTGATTATTTATAAAAACTCGCACCAACTAACTGGTATATAGCAAAACCCCGCGTCTTGGTAGACACGGGGTTCAGAGAACAAAGTCGAATTTCATTTACGCCGCAATCGCCTCCAGTTCTTTAAGGATGGCGATCATTGGGCCGATATGTCCATCCATGAATTCCTTGGCCTGCTTGGACACAACATCATAAGGATTAAGATGCTCCATACCGGAGAATCCCCAACCGCCTTTCTTTTCGTCCTTCCCCCGTCTCCAAAAGGAGACAGAATGGGTGAAAAGACCGTAGATGTTGCCCAAGAAAACCCTGTCAGCCCTAACTGTTTCCCCGGGCTTTGTGCGGTTCCAACCGAATTCACAGCGCCCGGCATTTTTGAAGTGCACTTGAAGTATTTCCAACTTCTTGAGCACCTCGTCGTACTTACCACGGCGGTTCACTTCCTCAAACGCGAGGATGATGTCATAGATCCCACGATCGTGCCATTTCGATACCGTGTCGAAAAACGGAACGATTTCAGTCAACGGGTCGTGCGTCCTGGACATCCGTTGAAGATTCTCGCGCAGTTGCTTGAGTTCCGGTTTCAGCACGGAAAGCTTTTTCTCCGGTTTCTCTCTTTTGGCGAACATATTTTTTACTAGCTTCTTGATGTTCATTTCCTCCTCCTTTTTCTTTTGATTGTTTTTTTGCCAAAGATCTGGCTAACACCAGTATACACAAAACATATATTTTGTCAAGTGTGCGGATAGGGAGAATCGAACTCCCGCCCGGTGCTTGGGAAGCACCTATTCTACCACTAAACTATATCCGCAAAATAATTTCCTAATCTTCTTTTCAAGTACCCTCTGCCAAATCCTGTTTTTAACTGAAGTTCTCTTTTCCTAGCGTCTTTTTTATTTGAGCATGCTTCATAGTAAACAAGTTTGATGTTATCAAACTTCTTAGTCGTTTCTACGCATTTTGCTTTATGCGTTGAAATTCGCTGTCGGAGATCATTCGTAAATCCGACATACAAATCTGAATCAATATTTTTACCATCGCACAATAAAACATAAGTGTAATACATAATTGATTTACTCTTCGCTTAACCCGGCCCAAAGGCGTAGCGCCATTGGGGCGGGCCCGCCTAAATGCCCTATGGGCTTTTGGCTGGGAACCAACCCAATATCCTCTGCCACCACGATGGCGATGATGTCGAGATCGTCGCCGGTACTGGAGGTACAACTACAATAACTTCTTCTCCAGACCGCGCAACTCCGAAGGTTGTTCTTATAGCTGCGTCTTGTCCGCGATCTGTACCTAGTGCTGAAAGATTCGCCTCAATTGCCGCCTTTCGTTTCTCAAGCTCTTGATACTGCCATTTAGCGTTGTTTGCTTGCGACACCGCTATTTGTGCTTTCCCAATAAGTCCGAAGATAAGTGAAGAAAGCCAAAAAATAATTAGTAAAAGGAAGCCGATCAGAATTCCTTGACGCAATTGTTTAGCTCGCATTATGACGATTGTACCATTTTCATAAAAACCTCCTCTGGTATGTCTACTTTCCCGCTTGCTAGTAATTTTTTCTTACCCCGTTTTTGTTTTTCAAGCAGTTTTTTCTTCCGCGTAACATCGCCCCCGTACAGATATCCGGTAACATCTTTGCGCATCGCAGAAAGCGTACGAGAGGCGATAATTCGTCCTCCAGTTCTTGCTTGAATTTTTGTAACGAAAAGCTGTTTCGGAAGAAGTGTATGTAGTTTTTCCACCATTTTTTCAGCTTCTTCTTGAACTCTTCTGCGCGCGACTACACGCGCAAATGCCGGTACTGGCTCGCCAGCAACAAGAATATCAAGTCGCACTACATCCGCGAGCCGTTCTGGAAGAAGTTCGTATGAAAGCGAAGCGTACCCTGAAGAAATACTTTTCAGTGTGTCAAAAAAACCACGCATGAGTTCACGAAGAGGCATTTCCACAATCATTTCAATCCGACCATCTTCGTATGTCTCGGTTCCTATTGTATGCGCTTCGTGTTCATAGAGCAATTGAATGAGAGTGCTTACTGAATCGGATGGTGTAATTATTATCACATTTGCCCATGGTTCTTCGACTGTTTCGATATCGCCGTGTTCTGGAAATCGCGATGGGGTGTAGACAATTTCTCGCGAACTATTTTTCATTGTTACTACATATGAAATTGTAGGTATTGTAACAACGAGTGAAAGATTAAATTCTCGTCTCAATCGTTCAGTAATTATTTCAAGATGCAGAAGTCCCAAAAAACCACAGCGGAATCCTCTTCCGAGTACACCAGATGATTCCTCTTCAAAAGAAAGAGACGAATCAGAAAGACACAACTGTTTTAGCGATTGTTTAAGTAGAGGCAGATCGTCCTGACTTTCTGGATATACTGATGCCCAAACTACCGGTCGTGGTCGTTCATAACCAGCAAGTGTTGGAAGAATTCCTTTAATTGAGCCAACTGTGTCGCCGACACCGACAATACCCGGCTCTTTTATTCCAGTAACGATGTACCCTATCTCGCCGGCAGAAATCGAGTCAGCAGGTGTCTCATCAGGCGTGAAAATGCCTACTTCAAGCGCAACAAAATTTTTTCCAGCGGCACGAAACGCAAGCGTTTGACCTTTTTTGAAGGTACCATCAAAAACGCGTACATAAACCGCGATACCGCGATGCGTTGAATATGAAAAATCAAAAACCAGACCACGCGCCTCATCTGTTGTGGTATTCCAAGGAGGTGGAATGCGCTCAATAATCGCCTCAAGCAATTCGTCAACACCTGCACCTGTCTTTCCTGATACTCCTAATACATCGTCTTGTGAAATTGATAACAGTTTAGAAAGCTCTGAACGCACTTCATTAATTCGTGCCGCCGGAGAATCAATTTTTGAGATGACAGGAATGATTGTACACTTCTGAGTTCGAGCTGCTGCAAGCGTCGTAAGTGTCTGTGCTTGTACTCCTTGTGTTGAATCAACAAGTAGAAGAACGCCTTCAACCGCTTTCAATGCGCGCGAAACTTCGTATGAAAAATCAATATGGCCAGGAGTATCAATTAAATTCAAAATATAATTTTTGTAAATCATTCTTACGGGTTGCATTTTTATCGTGATACCGCGCTCCCGCTCTAAATCCATACGATCAAGCACTTGGTCGCGCATTTTACGCACAGGAATAGTACCAGTTCGTTCAAGTAAACGATCGGCAAGAGTTGATTTGCCGTGATCGATGTGCGCAATAATGGAAAAATTACGAAGGTGTTCTAAATTCACGGTTGTATTGGTTCTTCAGCGGAAGGCGCGAGGATATCGGAACGACCACTACGCACTCGTAGTAGTTTACCCAAAGCATTAACCATAACAAGAAATTCTTTGTTACCGATAAGATAAAGCGTAAGCGCAGCCGCAGCACAACCTGCAATACCAGCGATGAATCCTTGTGTAAAAACAGCCGCTAAAGTTGTTAAAGGTGCAATTGGTCCGATAATTATCAGTGTTATATACGCAGTAATGCCTCCTGCTATTGAGGCAATACAACCGTCAATAAATGGTCGTGCGAGTACACGAGCCAGGCCTAATGAAATACTCCTAAGCGCCAATAATGAAAGTACTGCGAGAAAAATTTGACCGATAGTTGCAGCGAGCGCTAGAAGTAAAATTGGTGTTCCGTACACATCACTTACGCGTAATAGAGCGGCAATAGATGATGGTAATTCTGTAGTTGAATTCGAAAGAAAAAATATTGCTAGAGATGCGGTTAATATGGTGCCCGCGATCTGATAGATGAGAGGTCTCCATGACTGACGCACTGCATAAAGAGCCCGCGAGAATAAAAGAATAAGTCCTTGTGCAACGAGCCCAACAGCAAGAATAGCTAATAAAGCGGCAGAGAGGCGCGTGGCATTCCAATCAAATGCTCCTGTTCCGAGAATAACACGCACAATATATGCACGCAGAACTATTATAAGACCGAGAGACGCGACAGACCAAAGAATAATGTGCCGTGCACTAGCAGAGAGGATACGAGTGAATTCTTCACGCCTTTCTAAAGCAGAGGCCTCGGAAAGAGCTGGGAATGCCGCAACGGCATAAGAAGACCCTATAAGAGCGAGTGGAACTGCCTCAAGGTTACTAGCTAAAGTGAAGACAGAAACCGAGCCGGTGCCGATTCTTGAAGCAAGAGCGGTCAATATAAGAGCTGTAATAGAACCCATACCAAGAGCAAGAGAGCGCGGCACAGAATCCCGTATTATAGGTACCATTAGTGAAAATCTAGGGAAACGCAGACGAGGCAAAACTCCGGCTTTTATAACTACTGGTATGTTGACCGCTAGATATGCAATTGCACCAACAACAACGCCGACACCTATGCCTGGCAAACCAAAGTATGGATACAATAAAACGGCTCCAAGAATAATGCCGAGATTGTAGAGAACTGGCGAGAGAGCGAAAAGCATAAAACGCCTATGTACTTGTGTCACGCTTGAAAGTACTCCTGAAAGTCCCAACAGAATTGGCTGCACAAGCAGAATGCGCGCAAGCAATACGAATTCGGCTTGATACGGAGATATGAGTAGGTTCGGATACAGAAATGCAAGGAACTGCGGCATGAAGATACCAAGTATTATACAAATCAGACCACCTACACCAAAGAGAAATGTCGCTGATTCTGATAGAAGCCGCCGTGTTGCTTCCCTATCCATTCCAGTAATGCGCGGAATAATAACATACGCACTCACGAGTGATGAAACTAGAGCGAATACAAGATCCGGCATACGAAATGCCGCATAATATAGATCGAGTACCTGACCGGCACCAAAAGAATGCGCAAATGTTCTGTCGCGTAAGAGCGCTAGTGCTTGTGAGGCGAGAGTCAACCCTGCGAGCAAATACGCGGCCTGATGCAGGCCGCGTACCGGTGCCGCGATGCGCTCAAAAATCCGTTGAACCATCGC
>JAZDHA010000056.1:0-2420 GCA_043806295.1 bacterium
AGCTTCTTACTTGCCGCAAAAAGTTTTTTTGCTTTTTCGAAGTCCTCAATATACGCCTTCCAATTGGCAATAATGAGCATATCCCTATAATAGCAGGTTATCGAGACCCAAAATGTTTAACGCGAAATAGAGTAAGTACGCGGGACAACTGCCCACGATCCTCCAGGTCCATTTGAAAAACTCTGATTTTGAAGACCGCTTACATAGTCAATAGTCGCACCATTACTAAGCGAAACGCGGTGTGCCGTAATCTGATTTGCCGAAGCATTGTTGCTGACAGAAATAGTACCTCTTGAAGCGTACAGGATTACGCTGTCAGCATTATTGCTCAACGAAATGGCCGCCGAGCCAGAGTTTGTGCTAAGAATCATTGGATAACTTCCTATGCTTCCATTTCCAGAAATATTCATGTTGTTAGAAAGAATAACCGTTCCTTTTGTCGATTCACTTCCTGGTACATCAGCGATAAGAATTGCCCCGTCATTCCCTGTGACTGAAGATATAGTCAAGTGAGAATTATTCGCGAATACTATATTTCCCTTTACCCACACTATTCCGCTTAATTTAAGAGTATCGTTTACCGTCAAATTTCCATTTATAACGGTTGGGCCTAGCGTCTGCGTACCATTGAGAATGTAATTTCCATTTATTACATTTCCTGTTGCCGCAAATGTTTCCCACGCGTCAATCTGTGCATCTGATATGGGCATCGTCTCTGTCGGGGAGTCAGCGCTTTCAGGATATTTTGTTCCGGTTACAGGACATCCTGAGATGTGTTGATAGTAAGCGTCATCACCAACGGTGCAATTAGATAGAGAATGCGCTCGCGCTATTCCTTGCACAGTAACGCCACTGATTAGCCCTGTACTACTCGCGGATATCGCGTCTCCGGTAATTGTACCGCTACCGGTGATATCTCCATCAGAATACAAACTTCCATTTACCTGCGAGTTATTGCTCATAGTAAGACCTCCTGCACCGACTTGCGCTCCGTAATGAAAAGAAATTGTCGTTGTATTTATATTTGCGAGTACAGTCACCACTTTAGTTGCCTTAGGACTAGTTGCATTTGGTACAAATCCGGTTGCCGTCAGCCGTTTAGTATTCGTATTTACATTTGAAACGACAACAGTGTAAACGCCGGCGCCGAGAGCCGTGTCAGTTTCTCCGGAATAACTTCCGCTTTGGTTTAGTTGATATATCGCCTTGTCGATGCCCGCCTCTGCGATAGCGAGCGCCTGAGTGCTTTCTATGTCATATCGAGCGCTTCGTGCTGAACCAGTCACAAAATTCAGATATGCGCTCGATGTCGCGAAGAAAATACCGAGAAAAACGAGGGACAAAACAAGTACATACCCTTTGTTTCTTTGATGAATGTAGAGAAGGTTGTTCATAACAGATTAATAATTGCGCAGTCGGATTTGTTCGCGCCGATGATCTGAAAGAATGTCTTGTTTAACGCGCGTTTGTGTTTGAACATCAATGGTCACTGTGCTTACTTTTGTATAGTCAACATTATTGTATGAAAAAGTGAGAGAGCTCACTGCAGAACTAAGTTGTTTCGTACCAGAATAGCGTTTGCTCAATACATTCGCTTCAAGAAGGCGATATGCGTTTGCTCCAACAGAATAAAATACCGCATAATCATAAGTATTTGAAATGACATTTCCTGAACTATCGATAGAAGGAATTTCAAGAACTATTGATGTTGAAGTCGAAGTATAAGTTGAGCCAGAAAAAGTGCGTGTTTGCAATACTGCATTGGCTGGCATAGCTAATGATTCCATTTCTCGAATAATCGCGCTTGCTGAACCAGATGACTCAATTAATGCTTGTTGATACACAAAGGTTTTATTGAAGTTGTAAATCAAAACACCAAGTACAGCCATCATTCCAGCACCAATAGCGACCACGACCATTGTTTCTATGAGTGTGAAGGCCCTTTTTTTCATGGAAGTCCACCTGTCTCGGTGATAAGAGTAGATAGAGAAATGGTGCTCGAGGCAGTAAAACCTGGCTCTAACCAAATAACGCTCGCAGTTACCTGTTTTGTCTTCGCGTTGTATTCATTTACAACGAGCGTCGTTGTTGCCTGCGGGAGTGCTTCCAATAAAGAATCATAGAATGACCCACTTTGAGGAAGTACAGAATATCCGCCGGTTCTCAAACTCTCGAGTTTGTTGCGGGCGATTGAAAGTGCGATACTCTGATTTTTAGAATTTCTCGCAAGTATTCCGCTGTTGATGACAGCTTGTAGCAAGATTAGCATTACGCACACAATGAAGATTGAGACGATTATTTCAATAAGCGAAAACCCACGGAATGAGTTCATGCTAGAAAGCAGAAGAGAGCGAATAAATTGGCGAAATCATCGCGACGGCAAAAATACCTACGAAGGCGCCGATGAAAAGTATAAGAAT
>JAZDHA010000057.1:0-5161 GCA_043806295.1 bacterium
TATCATCCGGGTGAACATCCAAGGTCATAAGTACGCCCATTTCGTCGACTGTTCTCTTAATTTTTATATCGTCTGGATGACTTACCAACGCTTTTACAACATACTCGAGGAACTGTACATCATCAATCATAGAATTTAATCGTTTAGGGATAATCAGACTATCTTTTCTTTCCCAACCTCGCCTTCGGCGAGCGTTGGGGCTTCTTCCACTATAACATCTATCGGTGCTTCTGGTGTCTCGACTACTTCTTCTTTCACTACAGGCTTGCCCTCTGTAGCTCCTGCCTCGCCCTGCCCGTCCGAACCCGACAGGCGGGCGGCAGGCAGGTCAACGGAGGAGGAAGTTTTTTTAGATTTGGCGGAAACATCAATTTTCTTGGCATTAATAATTCTGTGTCTTACCAAGAGATTATGAACTGTATCAGTTGCAGAAGCTCCTTGAGAGAGCCAGTATTTGATGCGTTCAGCATCTAGAGAATCAGTTGACTTGCGGGGGTCATAAGAGCCGAGCACTTCTTTAAATCGCCCACTTTTAGTACTGTTTTTTGAGTCAGTTAAAACAAGCCGAAAGCTCGGTTCGTGTACGCGTCCTACTCTTTGCAATCTGATTTTAAGCATTGAAGTAGATTAACAAGAAATCCAGCGGCGGTCAATCAGGTTTATATATAAAAACAAAAGGCCCGGCGATATTTTGCCGGGCCCAAGGACTAGACTCAAAGGATCCAGGAGATCCAAGAGACTAAGTCCTAAGTACTACTTGCGAGGAAAGCAGCAGGGCTGTAGCCGTCCCAGACGCAGCCGAGCCAGTCGTAGCCCGATACCACCCTGCCCCCGTCCCAGCAACCAAACCGGACACAGAGGCTGCTGAGCGAGTCGCGGAAGATGTCATCCCAGAAGAACACATATATCGTGTTGCCCTGGGTATCCTTCTTCCAGCTTTCCGGCCAAAGTTCGGGGTGCTCGACGAGGTGGTCGAGGACCTTGGCGCTGATGTTGCCGCCACGCGCCTCGAGTTCCTTGCGGAGATTGTGGCCGATGATGGTCGAACCCGCCTTCTGGTTCTCGGAGAGAAACAGATCAACCTTCACGCCATCGAGGTAGAGATCGTCGTCGCGCTTTTCGAGCTTGACAACACCTGACTTGACCGGGCTCACCCGCTCCGCCCCGTTGAACGGGAGCTTGCACGGAATCGAGAGGTCGACCATGTGGTCAATGGGTTTGATCTTCGCCACTCCATCGAGGACCAAACGAAGGTTCTCGAGAAGCGCCGACGATTGCCCGAGCCTAGTGAGATGCTTGGCTGTAAAGCCCACACCTTCCATGGCGTCGGCAAGTTGATGAACCTGACCTTCTGAGTAAGAGGACATGTCCCCTTCTCCTTTCCGGGCTCATGAGCCCTTAGTTGGGCAACGGAACTGTTGCCTCAACTATCTTTTTTAAGCATAGCACCTTTCGCCTTTTCTGTCAAGTGCTTAACTAAGTATTCACTAAAAGTGTCAAATAAGTCTTATTTTATAGGTATTTCTCCGCTTCAAGAAATACTTCTATATCTCCGGCTAGTACTCTTTCAACATCGTGAACCTCGACACCAGTACGATGGTCTTTAATCATTTTGTATGGATGCAAAACATAAGATCGGATTTGATTACCCCATTCGATCTGGGTGGTCTTGGAAATATACATGCCTTTCTCTTTGGCTAAACGTTCATCTTCCGTGAGTTTATAAAGCTTAGCTTCGAGCATGGTTTGAGCTTTTTCTCTATTTTGAGCTTGAGAACGCTCTGACTCTACGTGGACAGAAAGATTAGTCGGAATATGAACAAGACGTACTGCTGTTTCGCGCTTGTTAACATTCTGTCCTCCGGGGCCGCTTGATTTGGAATATTCCGTTCTTACATCTTCTGGAGGAATTTTGATTTCGTCTGATTTATCAAACTTTGGAATAACCTCGACCATCGAGAACGACGTATGCCTAAGTTGCTTGGCATTAAATGGAGAGATGCGTACCAAGCGATGTACGCCTGATTCGTTTTTAAGGACCCCATAGGGTCCGAAATCCTGCGTAGCTTTATGCGAAGCAGGATCAGTAATATCTATTGTTATATTTCTATATCCATCGTGATCATTTTCATTTTTATGAACCACAGAGTAGCCCCAGTTTTTCTTATCAAAAAACTTCATGTACATTTCTAAGAGAATTCTTGAAAAATCTTCGGCATCATCGCCACCGGCACCGGAAAATATAGTCATTACTGCCCCACCTTTGTCATATTTGCCCACTCCTTCGAGTCCATCTTTAAGCACTTGGAGTTCACGAATAGTTGCCTGGGCTTTATCTTTATCCACCCAAAAATCTGCCGAACTTATCTCGGTTTCCATCTCTTCAATTTTCTTTTTTATATCTTCTGGCTTGGCCATGAGCCGAAAGTGGGAATCGGACCCACGTTCCTACTTTACGAAAGTAGTGTTCTGCCACTGAACTATATCGGCATATTGCTCTACTTCACCCCGCCTGAGTTAGGCGGGGCAAGCTGAGCTAAGGTGGCTTGCACTGCGTAGCTTAATGCAGAGCAGTGGAGCCAAGACCGGGGATCGAACCCGGGACCTCATTCTTACCATGAATGTGCTCTACCAACTGAGCTATCTTGGCCAGACTCCGCCAAGGCTACGACCGGCGAAGCAAATAACGACCTTAATATTATAGAATTTTAGACTGTTTTGCAAAAATACGCGCGAATTACCACTCAGTTTTTTTACCAAGTTTCCAGAATTGACCTGTTTCTTTGACCGTAGTGACTAACTGAAAAATATCATTAGCTGCTTCTTCTGGTTCACGATCAGGCTTTTCAGTTTCTGTTGCTATAATATTTCCCATGTCCGTATTCACCCATCCTGGAGCTAAAGCAGAAACAATAATCCCCCGAGATTCAACACGAAAAGCCAAGTGGCGAGTATACATATTCAGCGCCGCTTTAGATATTCTGTATCCCGAAGCTGTAGCATCATCAAGTACCGGTTTTGAAATAACACCATGGCCGGAATTTAGATTGACTATATGACTGTCTTTTTCAAATAAAGGCAGTAATCTTTCTGTTAAATCAACAACGCCAATTACATTGACTTCTAATGTCTTTCTTACTTTCACTGGGTTGGCAGTTTCATCTTCTGCATCAATGAGAATACCGGCATTGTTAATCAGAGCGTCCAGTTTTGATGCGATTTCTTTAATCTTTTCTGATACTTTGGCAATACTTTCCGGATTGCTTTGGTCATACTGAATGGCAATCAAATTTTTGTCCTGAATCAGTATAGGAGCATCCAGATAAGTACCTATAACTCGCCATCCTTCACTCAAAAACTTCTTAGCCGTTGCAAGACCTATCCCTTTGCTTGCTCCCGTAATAACTACCGTTTTCATACCGAAAGTACAATTGAAAATCTATTTAACGCATTTGTTCCAGAAAAATGCCATCATCCAACCAAAAACATAACCGACAACAAAAGTCATAATAATGAGTCCGAGAGCCTTAACAAGATTAAAAGGCCCCACAACCATTGGTATACTAATCATATGAAGATTGAGAACAAAATCTAGCAGCACTTGAGCTATCCCAAAGGCAACCAAAACACTCCAAACAAGATGCATAAAACTTATAAGAAAACCAAAGGTTAAACCTGTTTTATTTTTATTTATTGCTTCCATATTTTTAAACTAAATAATACAACCTTATTATACCAGTTCCACGTCTAGTAGGAGTGGATGATGTTAGGACTAGGATTACTCTTCAGCAACTTTATCTTCCTTCGTTCGCCAATTTATTTCAAAGGAAATGGAGTGTTTATTAGGAATCTCCCATTTAGAAAATCTGAGAAAAAGAAATTGAAATTTATTATCCGAGATTTTACCAAAACCAAATCTATTTAGAGTAAGTTCTATATCTACTACCATACCCAAAGCATATCATTTTCCAAACCCCTTGAGGAGTACAGATTTTGAACATACGTTATAAGTTCACGACCGTGAGTTAATAACGTATAACAGAAAAACCTTGGCGCGGGCTATTTATCCTGAATTAGTCGAAGGAGTGGACGCTTGCCCGTCCGTAGCTTAAAGCGAAGGAGGGATGTTAGAACTGGGATTATGATTTAAAATATTTATCTAAAATTTCAAAGTATTGTGTCCCATCGTCAGCTTCATGGTAGTTTTTCTTATTAACCCATCTGAATTTATTATGCTCATGATTAAGTGTGACATCTCCTGAAATATAGTTACATCTAAAAGCAATTAAATAAACTTTTTTACCAGCATATTTGTGGTGAGCAGGAAAAGTATTTTGCCAAACAGCGAAAGGTTCACCAACTTCAATTTCCAGTCCACTTTCTTCTTTCACTTCCCTTTTTAATGATTCTGCCAAATCTATTTCTCCTTCCTGAATTTTACCTCCTGGAAAATCAAGTCCTTCAGCAGGGTCAGTTAATACCAACACATCGTCTTCTTTTCTAATAAAGGCTTTCTGACCCACCCAGTATGCTTGGTCTTCTTCCATACAAAAAGCATATCACTTTCCAAACCTATTGAGGAGCGCGGATTTTAAACATACGTTATAAGATCACGATCGTGAGTTATTAACGTACTACAGGAAACTTGATGCACGGGCTATTTTTTCTCCTTAAGTACTTGTGCTAACTCTTGTTGCATCTTGGAAACTTCCTCCTCGTGGTGTTGTAGTTCTGCACGAATTCTCTGAATATCTGATTCGATCTTCACTTTCTCGGTCTCCAGTCTTTTAAGTTCTCCATTTTCCTTTTCTATCTCACGTTTAAGAATTTCCAATGCTTGAGTAGATGCTGATGTCATATAAATTAAATATTATTTATTACCTGTGATTTTAACATAGAAATTATATCAATGCGCGGCTGATGGGTGCTGGTCACAAATATTTCCTCGTCGTCACTCGGAAATTTCGCTACCCCGGCTCGCGGTTTTGTCTGCTGACAAAACATCGCTACGCCCGTCAGCACCCAACACCACTCCGTGGCTTCAGTCATACGAAAACCGCCAGCAGATGCTGGCAGTTTTCGATGATGCGCGGCTGATGGGTGCTGACCCCACGACCTCTACCGTGACAGGGTAGCGCTCTACCGTTGAGCTACAGCCGCA
>JAZDHA010000058.1:0-12259 GCA_043806295.1 bacterium
TATGACGACTGTATCTTTCTCGACGCCGCCGGGCATATCTGCGAGCTCTCCGCCGCTAATATTTTCATTGTTCGTGATGGCGTTCTTATTACTCCGGATACCTCTAGTGATATTTTAGAAGGCATCACAAGACGCACTGTACTTGAACTCGCGCGCGATATGAATATTCCAGTTGCAGAACGAAAAATCGATCTAACGGAACTCTACATCGCCGACGAGGTCTTCGCTTCGGGTACCTCGTCGTTCGTCACAGCAATCAAAGAAGTCGACAAACGCGTTGTCGCGAACGGTGAAATTGGACCAATTACCAAAGTCCTACAAAAGAAATATAAAGAAGTTCTCCACGGCGAAGACCCACATTACGCGCATCTGCTCACAGTTTTTTAGTACCGAGGGTGGGACTCGAACCCACACGAGGATTTTTAGGGCCTCCCAGGGTTTTAAGCCCTGTGCGTCTACCATTCCGCCACCTCGGCAGTTTTTATATCTTAACATTTCTGCTATTCTCGTAATATGGCCCGGTGGCGAAGTGGTAACGCGGTGCTCTGCAAAAGCACTACGCGCGGGTTCAATTCCCGCCCGGGCCTCCAAATCGATCGCTATTGTCCAAAAGAAAATCAATACGCGGAAGGGGAGAAATTCGTGTGTGTTTTTTCATATGGTCCGAAAACGCCGTTCGTTGCCGTTCAAGGAATGCAATTGCCATATGAGATTTTTCTTCTGGGAAAACACTAACAAAAACTGTAACGCGTTCTCCATGTGCAAAAGATATCGCGCGAACTACAGTGATTAGTGACTCACTACTAGCTTCACGCTTGATAAAATTCGCGGCTTCGTGAGCGATAACTTCAATCATTCTTTCATTATGGTGAGAGGTAGTTTTCTTGGAGTTAATCATGATTCTGCGTTAATAAAGGCGATAATTTCATCTCCTGGAGCAGCATTATCACGTATCTCAATTTCGATACCGAAGTCGCCATCTGTATTTATTTCATTCACATTTGCTCGTGCTTGCTGAAGGTTCGCGATGCTTCCTCGCGCAATCTCTACATCGTTCCGAACGATTCTAATTCGATTACCAACAGCAAATATTCCGGATTTATATCGCGCACCAAGCACTTGTTTTTTCGCACTTGAAGAAAAGGTCTTCAGCACTTTTGCTCTTCCGAGTTCGCGTTCGACAGAGATCGAAGGAACGCGTTCTTTGAGCAGTTCCGCAACTTTTTCAGAAAGTTCATAAATAATGGAGAAGGGCAGAATAGATACAGCATCGCGCTCGGCGAGTTCGCGGGCAATTGAATCTGTACCAACATTGAACGCTATAATAATTCCACCAGAAGCATTCGCAACCTTCACATCATTTTCAGATACACTGCCAACTCCAGAAGCGATTACGCGAATAATACCGCGTTCATGAGATATTTTAGAAAGTTCATGTGCGATCGCATCAATAGACCCTGCTACATCCGCTTTAATAAAGAGAGGAAGTTCGATAATGCCCTCAACTGCCGCAACGCTTTCCTGCATTTCTTCGCATTTTTTTGCATTCTCTTTTGCAAGCGCTTCTGCTTCTTTTTTATTTTTTACAATACTGAATAGCGATCCGGAAGGCGGCAGAGTATTAAATCCTGAAACGCGCACCGGTTCCGAAGGACCCGCTTCATCAACTCGTTTACCAAGAAAGTTTTCGATAAAACGAATTGGAGCATACGCATTTCCCGCTACAACGAAACCCTGCCTGCCTGCAGGCAGGCGTTCAAGTGTAAGCGTACCGTCTTTAATGATGAGCGTCGCCGATGAACCGCGTTTCGGATCTTGTGTTGACTCGAGTACGAATCCGGTTGCGCTTGCTGAAGGGTCGGCCGTGATTTCAAGTATGTCTGTTGCGAGAAGCACAAGATCAAGAAGTTCGGGAATACCTTCACCACTTTTTGACGAGATTGGCATATATGCAACATCACCTCCAAGTCCTTCAAGAAATACTTCGTGTTCAAGAAGCGAGGTTTTTGTGCGTTCAATATCTGCATTATTCTTATCAATTTTTGTAATGGCGACTATGAAAGAAATCCCCGCATCTTTAATCGCAGCGAGGGCATCAAGCGTCTGCGGCATCACTCCTTCATCTGCAGCAACAACGAGAATTGCGATATCTGCGGCCGCCGCACCTCGTGTGCGTAGCGATTTAAATGCTTCGTGACCAGGAGTGTCCAAGAAGGTAATCGGCCTGTCGTTATGGAGTGCGATGTATGCAGAGACATGTTGAGTAATACCTCCTGCTTCTCCAGCGACAACATTTTCCTTCCGGATGTAATCCAGAAGCGATGACTTGCCGTGATCTATATGACCCATCACCGCGATGATGGGCGGTCGTGCTGTCCTCGCCATAATGGCTCTATTTCATCACAAAAACCCCCTTTCTGCAATCATCAGACAAGGTGACTCCTCGCCGCGAGGTGTCTCCTTGCTTACGCTACCAAGTTGATGGGCGAACCGGCGGAGAATGCTTTGATGTTTTCAATTGTGGTGTCCAAAATACGCTCAATGGCTTCGGTGGTGTTGAATGCCATATGCGGCGTCACAATGACGCGAGGGTGATTTATGAGGTAATGATTTTCGAGTGCAATTTTTAATTCTTCTTCTTTTGGATGTGGTGCAGTTAGGAGCGCGAGTTCATCGTTCATATCTCCTTCTTCTTCAAGTACATCAAGTGCTGCACCGGCAATTATTTCGTTTTTAATTGCCTCAACGAGAGCATCGGTCTCGACAACCGCGCCGCGTGCAGTGTTGATTAGATACGCACCTTTTTTCATCTTCGCAATATTTTCTTTATTTATGAGATGGTGCGTGTGTTGATTATATGGAACATGAATTGTTATGATGTCTGATGTTGCGAGTAATTCATCGAGAGAGGAATATGAGAAATTAAGTTTCTGCGCGAGTTCTGGATCTTGATGTACATCAAAACCGAGCACTTTCATTCCGAAACCATTTGCCATACGAATTACATGGACGCCGATATGTCCGCAACCGACGACACCGATTGTTTTTCCAGCTAGATCAAAACCGCGCAAATTATCATGCGAGAACGAACCGGTCTCGCGCACTCGCTCATCGGCATCTATTATTTTGCGAGACAACGCAAGCAATAAAGCAAACGCGAATTCAGCCACAGTATTTTCGCCATAAAAGGGAACATTTACAACTGTGATACCGCGCGCTTTTGTTGCCGTGAGATCAATATGGTCAAAGCCGGTTGAGCGGGTCGCGATGAGTTTTAATGCTGGGAATCGCGAGATTTCAATTTCGCCGATGTGCGACTCAACAAAGGTGCAGAGTACCTGTGTTTCTGGATCGGTCAGATCGGGAAACGCCGCGAGGGAACCCTCGTGAAAAACAATATCTTCGCCCGGTAGTTTCGCGCGTACAAACTCTTCTTCCCATTTCTCACCCGAAAAATAATGGATTTTCATACAAGTATTTTACACTGATTTCGCTTCATTCTCTATTGCGAGCAATCGCTCATATTTTTTGAGGCGCTCGCTCTGGCCAAAGCCACCCGCTTTAATACCATGCGCGCCGATGCCGTAGGCGAAATCGGCAATAAATGTATCGTTTGTCTCGCCCGAGCGGTGAGATGCAATTGCTTTAAAACCAGCAGAATATGTCTCTTGTACAGCATCCAACGCTTCTTTCACGGTTCCGATTTGGTTCGGTTTTATAATCACCGCATTTATTGCTTTCTGTTCGGCAGCATTTTTGATGCGTGTGGAATCTGTAACAGTAAGATCGTCACCGATGATTAGAACTTTTGCTCCAAGCGCTGTATTCAATTTGGCAAAATCTTCCGGTGCATTTTCAGCAAACGGATCTTCAATGCTGTGGATAGGGAACCGTTCGACAATCTCACGGTAAATTGTCGCGAGCTCATCAGGAGAATATTTCTTATCCATCAATTCGTAACTGCCGTCGTGAAGCAATTCACTTGCGGCGGCATCAATCGCGATTTTTACATTCGGAAATTCTTTTATAAGTTCGGCGAGAAGTTCAAATGGTTTTTCTAATGTATCGAATGTTGGCGCGTAACCGCTTTCGTCACCCATTGGAGTTTCAGTACCAAGTTGTTCACCGATTTTTGAGAACATTTCTTGCGCAATAGGAAGTGCATCGCTCGTTTTACCTTCGACCACTAATAAATATTCTTGAAATGGTAGTTTGAAATCAGCGTGCGTACCTCCTTCCATAACATTTACGAACAATCTCGGCACACAGCACTTCGGAGAGCGTTTCGCTTCACTGCACTTGGCACACTCTCCGAAGTGCTGTGTGCCTCGATTAGCAATCGCGCTCCAAAGTGGTATACCCTCCAACGACGCCGAAAGCCGTATCGCGGCGATTGAAACCGAAAGAAGGGCATTGGCACCGAGTCGTGATTTGTTTGGTGTGCCGTCAAGTTCAATAAGAAAATCATCAAAATCATCCAGCGTGCCAAAACGCTGTCCGACAATCGCGCGAGCAATCTCATTATTTACATTCTCAACTGCTTGCGCAACACCACCATCAACATCACGCAGTTCAAGTGCTTCATGCGAACCAGTGCTTTTACCTGACGGAACTGACGCTATTGCCGAGAATGTGTTAGCGGAAATCGTCGTTTCGATTGTCGGTTTCCCTCGTGTATCTAATATCTGTTTCGCTTCAATATGGTCGATGCGCATAGTATTGGATTATAGCGTTCGTAACAGTATACAACAGAGTCCCCAAAAGATTCCCAAAATATCTACAAAGTAGCAAGTAGCAAGGGTTACCCTTGCTACTTAAACAGGCAAAAATAGATTGAATTTTGTCTGGTGTATAATTCAAAAATGGTTATAGATATTGAATTGACTCTCAACAGGTTCGGCTTCGGAAAGATTTCTGAGAATAAGTTTCAATTATGTTTCTTGAGGTTTTCCAAATGGAAAATTTCTGGAAAATATTCGGTCTCTTTTGAGATAAACTGGCGAACGAAGGATTAAAAGTAGCAAATAGCAAGGGTAACCCTTGCTACTGCCACTTTAATCATCTTCTTGGTTTTCCAGCCAGTCAGCGATGTGTGACACAACATCATTTCTCGAAGAAAAATAATCGGGAAATTTTGTTGGGTCAGTAATGAAGTGAGAGTTTGTCAGGTATGAGTTATAGCTGCTATAAGGATATGTTTCTACGAAGTTCATTAACTCGTTCTTTGAACGAATTTTTTCCTTCCATTGAGGTTCTAGGAGTTTGGCCGGATTCAGGTGAATATAAGAAAACAAGTATTCCAAATATCGATCGTTATCAATGTGGGAACTTCTGAACGGCCCTTGGACAAGAGAACCAACACGTTCATTTTTTGTATTGAAATACATCGAATATCCAGTCTGAAGTTTGAGCATCACTTTGGTAATCCCGTTTTCTTTTAACGGCGTCGCTAAGATATGGAAATGATTCGGCATCAGACAAAAAGCCCCTATAGCAATTAGAGGATCTCCACGATCTCGACAAAATATATCTTCGTATTTTGTCGATTTAAGCATATTGCCAATGCGCACATCCTCCTCGCTGTTGGCGAGATATAAAAGCATCATGAATCTCCGATAGTCATTTCGCGTTGGGAAGATAACTCGTTTCTCAACGCCTCGGTTGTAGAGGTGATAGTACTCGTTCTCAACGAATTGGACTTTTCGTTCCATTCTCAAATAATATCATCTCAAAGTAGCAAAAAGTAGCAAGGGTAACCCTTGCTACTTTCATACGCGTATTATCTAGAGATTCTCTCCTCAATCTCGGCAATGTTTTCCAGTGTCTTTACAACTGAATCGGGATTCAGAGATATACTTTCTATGCCTTCTTTCACCAAGAACTCTGCGAAATCAGGAAGGTCGGAAGGTCCTTGTCCGCAGATACCGAGATATTTCTTCCGCGCATTGCACTTCCGAATAATGGAACTGATGAGTGCGAGTACCGATTCATCGGTCTCATTCGCAATGTGTGTCACAATACCAGAGTCACGATCAAGTCCTAATGTGAGTTGAGTAAGATCATTTGAACCGATGGACATGCCATCAAAGAGATCCAAAAATTCTTCGGCGAGAATCACATTGGATGGTATTTCACACATCATGTAGATCGGTTTCGTAATGCCGTTCTTTTTCATGATGCCAAGCACCTGTTCCGCTTCTGCGACTGTCCGACAGAAAGGAATCATAGGAATCACATTCTCCAAACCCATTTCTTTTTTAACTTTTACGAGGGCTCGGCATTCAAGTATGAACGCATCTTTGAATTTCGGATCATAATAACGAGAAGCACCGCGCCAACCTAGCATAGGGTTTTCTTCTTTCGGTTCGTATGCCTCTCCACCGAGTAATGTTGCATACTCATTTGTTTTGAAATCGGAGAATCGCACGATAACCGGTCGTGGATTAAATGCGGCACCAATTTTCGCAATGCCGTAAGCGAGATTATCAACATAAAAATCAATAGGATTTTTCCATCCGATTGTTTTTTTCTGAATAGCAGAACGAAGTTTCGGAGATAATTTTTTCAAATTTAAGATTGCGAGAGGATGAATGCCGATAGTTGAAGCAATAATAAATTCTTCTCGTGCTAGTCCGACACCATTGACCGGTAAAAATGAATTCTCAAAGGCGATATCTGGCGAAGCGATATTCACCATAATTTTTGTTTTTGTTTTCGGTAGTGTTCCTATTGAATGCTCACGCGTTGTAACTTTCGCTTTTCCTGCAGTGATAACGCCGACACTACCTGTAGCATCGACCGTAACGAGGGTTCCGGTTTTTAATATACGAGTAGCATTTCCTGTTCCAACAATCGCTGGAAGACCGAGCTCGCGCGAGACAATTGCCGCATGGCTTGTTCTTCCTCCTTGATCGGTGACAATAGCAGAAGCCATTTTCATAATTGGTTCCCAGTCAGGGTCAGTCATCGTAGTAACAAGTATTTCTCCTTTTTTGAATTGTCGGATTTCTTTTGGAGACAAAATGATACGCGTTGTTCCTGTTGCGACCCTAGAACCAACCGAGATGCCTTGCACCAAGGTCTTTCCTTGTCCGGTGACTTTGTATTCAACTAATTTTGAAAAGTCGCGTCGCGCCTGCACTGTTTCTGGTCGCGCCTGCACGATATAAAGCTCATTCGTCTTTCCGTCGCGCGCCCACTCCATATCCATCGGCGTCCATGTACCTGCTCGCTCACTGTAATGTTCTTCTATAAGAACTCCCCATCGTGCGAGTTCAACTATTTCCGCTTCGGAAAGAACAAATTGGCTTTGTTCCGTCAAATTTGTTTTCACAACTTTTGTTTGAATGACTCCTGTTTTCCCATGTGCATAGAGCATTTTCTTGTTTTTCACTCCAAGTGTTTTGCCGATAATCGGATTCTTCGCTTTTCCGATTTTTGATTTCATAACTAAATATTCATCCGGAGTTACATGGCCCTGCACAATCATTTCGCCCAAGCCCCATACAGCATTTATAAGCACGAGGTCGCGGAAACCGGACTCAGTATCTACAGTGAACATAACACCGGAAGCGCCAGAATCAGAACGAACCATTTTTTGCACACCAACTGAAAGAGCTACCTTTGTATTAGCAAAACCCTTATCTGCGCGGTAGGAAATAGCGCGATCGGTAAATAGGGAAGCCATTGCCCAGACGGTTGCTCTTGCAACATCTTTCGCGCCTCGAATGTTCAAATAGGTCTCGTGCTCGCCAGCGAATGAGGCACCGGGCAAGTCCTCTGCGGTCGCGCTTGAACGCACTGCAACATCCACATTCTTTTCGTATTCTTTTTCCATTCGCGCATATGCTTCGACTATGTCTTTCTCAAGATCAGCGGGTAGTGGTGTAGTGCGTATAGCATCGCGTACCAATTTTGCGCATCGTGAAAGTTCTTTAAAGTTTTGTGTATTCAATCCATCAAGCGTTTTTGCAATGAAAACATCCAGTCCTGTTTCATTAAGAAAGTGATAATACGCCTCAGCGGTAACACAAAAACCATTCGGAACTCGGACTCCTTTTGGAGTGACAGATCGAATCAATTCGCCAAGCGAGGCGTTCTTCCCACCCACTTGAGGAACATTTTCCATGCCGATGTCTTTCATCCAGAGAATATAAGGAGTTGCCATGATTAAATTTTAATTTTTAAGAGCAATAATAAGGTCGGATACATTTGATTCAGTATAGCCCGTTATAAGTGCGTCACCGGTTGTGGAGAAGAATTCGTATGAACTGTGTGCATCCAAGTTCTCTTGTATCAAAAGTCCTCGTGTGTTTGCATGCTCTCGCGATACTTTGTCGCCAATCGCGCCGGCGTGATCAGTGTTATCGCGCCCATCAGAAGAGAACGGTAGAATGATTTCGCCATCGCCAATAGTTTCAAGCACAGCAAGCGCCATTTCCTGATTTCTTCCTCCTTTGCCGAGAGATGCACCGATAGTAACCGTACTCTCACCGGCGTATAGCAGAGCGGTTTTTGTTGGTGTTGTATGAAGTTTTTCAACAACAGCGCGGCCGATATCTCGTGCTTCGCCGGTGAAATGATCATTTACTATTTCTGTCGAATATCCGCGTTGTGTCGCTTCACTCTGCATTGCAAAAAGAGCGTCTCGGTTTGTAAGGAAAAGAATATTTGTAACTCGTTCAAAATATTTTTCTTCTTTCGCGGATTCTATAAATGCAGTACCAGCTTGGAGAGTGATACCATATTTTGATAGTATCGCCTCCGCATCCGCGACAGTTGTCGTATCTTGTACGGTTGGTCCTGAAGAAATAAATGAAATATCGTTTCCTGGGATATCGGACACAATGAGCGACACGATTTCAGCAGGGTAGGCCGCGCGCGCAAGGCCGCCGCCGCGCGCGCGGGAAATGTGTTTCCGCACAGTGTTCATTTCTTGTATTGTTGCGCCGTGCGTCGTGAGTGTTTTAAAAAGAACGCTTTCGTACTCGAAAGTCATAGGTGCTTCAGGGGCGCAGAGCAGGGTAGAACCGCCACCTGAAATCAGCATTATTACTAAATCTTCTTCTGTTCGTTCTGAAAGAAATTGAATAATGCGTTCCGTTGCTTGTACATTTACTTCACTCGGCAGCGGATGAGTGCCGACAATGTGCAACACCTGGTGTTGCACATTGTCGGCTTGTTCGTTATCAGAGACACCAAGTGCTACACCGCCTGCGAGTTTGTCACCGAGAAGTTTTTCAATTTCATTAGCCGCGGCAAACGCGCACTTCCCGATGCCAACAAAAAACACCCGTCGTTCCGCAAGGTGTCTCCTTACGGTTTCCGTAAGGTGACTCTTTGCGGGATCTTGCGAAGACATGTCAACAATAAGTTCATCGCCATCGATCTTAAGTTTGCGCCGCAGCGCATTGCCGACATTTATCGCCTCATACCCCGCCTCGGCGATCGCTAGCGCATCTTGTCGCAATTCATTTTCGGTTCCTTCGACACTCTCAGGGCAAGCAAGCGCGTCAAAGTTCTGTATGATATGTCCCATTAGCTTTAGTATAACAAGAAGATGATGAACCAAAAGAAATTTCAACGAACAAAATAAGACCGCAAAAGAGGATGATTTTGATGTCATTCTGCAACTGACGAATTAGCTCGTTTGTGTTAGAGTTTTTATACCGCTGGGATAGCTCAGGTAGTTAGAGCATGGCACTCATAAAGCCAAGGTCGGAGGTGCAAGTCCTCCTCCCAGCACAAATTATTCCTGACCAAGTCCTTCTGTCGCCACACGACATTTTATAGAGAGTTTGATAGAATACCAAATGAGTGTTTGCGGTTGTAAGCCCTACGGGCTTTCATCCGCTTCGTTCGGAAAAAGTGAAAATAAATTTTCACTTTGTTCCTCACTACGCGGCTGTAGCTCAACGGTAGAGCGCTACCCTGTCACGGTAGAGGTCGTGGGATCATCACCCATCAGCCGCGCATTATCCACAACTTGACGCCAAATACCCCTTGGGGGTATACTGGGCAAATGAACACACAAAAAGCGAAATTAGTTCGACGACTGAAGATCATAGAAGGGCAGATACGAGGATTGCAGGAGATGCTAAAGAAAGATGCGTATTGCATTGATGTAATTACCCAAACATCCGCTGTAAAACAAGCGCTCTCGGGCGTTGAAGATGCGCTTATGGAGAACCATCTTGGCACTTGTGTTGTCCATCAAATGAAAAAGGGGAAAGAACGAACGGCGATAGGTGAGATACTGAAAGTATATCGCTTAAAGCGTAAATAAAATAATATGAACCAAACACAAACCTACAGAATTCGCGGTATGCACTGCGCCTCATGCGCACACATTATTGAGAGCTCATTGAAAAAAATTGAGGGAGTAAATACTGCTGAAGTGAATTTCGGCACTGAAGCACTTAAAGTTTCTTTTGATGAGGAAAAGACGAATATAGAACATTTGTCAAAAACTATTGAACCGCTTGGATATTCTCTTGTCATACCCACACCTGGGCTTACAGCAGCCACTTCGACTTCACTCAGTGCAAGCGAGATGGGAATGTCAGACGATGAACACGCCGCTCATCTAGGCCTAAATCAATCTAAAATCGAGAAACTTGCGGAGCTTGCTGCAATGAAACGAAAAATTCTTACGGTCATGCCGATGGCACTTTTCGCTATCGTCATGATGACATGGGGAATTCTCGCGGAATTCGGACGCATTTCGGCTTTTTCAGAAAATTTGAACGAATCATTCAATCTTATTCTCGCTCTGATGGCGGCCTATGCGCTTTTTGTCGTAGGCAAGCCATATTTGCTCGGCTTTTACAGATTCTTGCGCTACGGCAAAGCGAATATGGACACGCTCATTGGCATCGGTACATCAGCTGCATTTCTCTACAGCGCTGCTGTCACTATATTTGCGGAGCAATTGCGTACCTATGTAAATGTCGATGTTACATATTTCGATGTGGCCATCGTCGTCATTGCTTTTATTTCTCTTGGCAAATACCTTGAAGCGCGCGCAAAACTGAAGACAGGCGATGCAATAGAAAAATTGCTAAATTTGCAGGCAAAGACGGCTCTAGTGATTCGCGATGGAGTTGAATTAGAGATTCCAATAGAACAGGTGGTTCATGGGGAGCTGATTATCGTAAAGCCAGCCGGCAAGATACCAGTTGACGGCGTGCTTACCGAAGGATCGTCATATGTAGACGAAGCGATGATATCCGGCGAGCCAGTGCCAGTGGAGAAAAATATCGGAGATAAAGTTGTTGCCGGTACATTAAACACGACCGGTTCATTTACATTTAAAGCGACGAAAGTCGGTTCTGAAACCCTGCTCGCGCACATCATCACTATGGTTGAAGAGGCGCAGGGAAGCAAAGCGCCCATACAGGCACTCGCTGACAAAATTTCGAGTGTCTTCGTGCCGATTGTGCTCGTCATCGCGTTTCTGTCGCTCGGGCTATGGATTCTCGTTGGTGCCTCGTATCTCGGGTTCGCGCAAGCGCTCTCATTCGGTCTCGTTTCGTTTGTTGGTGTGCTAGTTATCGCCTGTCCTTGCGCGCTCGGGCTCGCAACGCCGACTGCTATCATCGTTGGCATCGGGAAGGGTGCGAAAGAAGGCATTCTGATTAAGGATGCGAGCACGCTTGAAAAGTTGCACAAAGTAACGGTAGTTGTGGTGGATAAAACAGGCACTATCACACGAGGCAAGCCGGAACTGGTGTCACTCAAGAATTTTTCCGATAAGAGCGATGCTGACATTACTTCAATTCTTGCGTCGCTGGACAATAAATCGGAGCATCCGATTGCACACGCTGTTGTTTCGTATGCGCATGAGAAAAACATTCCGCTCCTACCGGTTGAAGGGTTTGAAATGTTAAAGGGCAAGGGGCTAGTTGGGACGATAGGAGGAGTGCAGTATCATGTCGGTAGCGAAAAACTCGCGAGAGAACTTGGAGCATCTTTTGATTCACTCGATCAGGAAACAAGAGAAGGGAAGACGCCAGTGATTCTTGTTGCGAAGGAATCCACCGGATGGCGGACACTTGCAATCGCAATGGTGGCTGACGCGATTAAGCCGGAAGCCAAAGAAGCAGTGGCGAATCTGCACAAACTCGGCATACAAGTGGTGATGCTCACGGGTGATAATGCACAGACGGCAGATTATATTGCAAAGCAGGTGGGGATAGATGAAGTGTTTGCAGAAACAATGCCAGAAGATAAATTGCTTCATATCAGGCAACTTCAGGCA
>JAZDHA010000059.1:0-4522 GCA_043806295.1 bacterium
TCCATCCCATACTCGGCAAGAATTTTTGCAGTAGCCGCTGGATGAACAAAATACACCTCACCTGAATAGCGAGTATGATGCTCGTGTGCTTTCTTTGAGAACTCATACGCCTTCTCAACAAATGCAATATCCTCTGCCGAAAGATTTGACATTTTACCTACAATCTCCTTAAAAGTCGTTACTGTCATAGGAACACACTATACACCTGTTCTAGATTATTTTCAGATATAGAAGGTTCATCCTTTGGATGAAAGATATTCGGCCGCTTCTGAGACAGAAAGAGTATCTGGTTTTACTGAATCAGGCAGGTAAATGCGGCGCAGACCTTTTTTCAAAAAGAACCCCTGCTTTGATTTATACAAAACAAGTGACTTGCCGGTACGCGGATGTTTACCGATTTCTTTTACGATCTCCACACCTTTTTGCTGTTGTTTTGGCACGGCGAGAAGCGAGAGAGCATCATCAAGTGTGATGGTGTACGGGTCAGTTTTTTTTATAGAACGAAATTCGCCATCACTACCGACATAAGGTCCGAAACGACCTGTTGAAGCAAAGACCGTCTTGCCGGTTGATGGATGAAGACCTAGCTCGCGTGGCAATGAAAGATATTTTAATGCATCTGCAAGCGTTACTTGTGCCAGATTGGTTCCTTTTGGGATGCTTGCACGCTTTGCGACTGTCTTCGGTCGCCCCCTTACACCTTTCACCTTACCACTTACACCTTCTTCTAACGCCATCTCTACATAAGGTCCAAAACGGCCGTTTTTAATATAAATCGGTGCACCGGTTTCCGGATGATTCCCAATTGGTTCGTCGCCTTTTAATTCTGAGCCATCTTCTGTTCTTGCACCAGTGCAGTCAGGGTATTTCTTGCAACTCATAAAAACACCGCCACGACCTAATTTATATTCCATTGGACCGTTACACAGAGGGCATGGGAATTCGCTCGAAACATCACCAAGAGATGTCGCCTTTGGTAATTTGTCTTTGATGCTCACAGCTTTTTCAAACGGACCATAAAATGCGGAAAGCGTTTCGGTGTAGCCGCGTTCTCCGCGCGCAATTTCGTCAAGTTCATTCTCCATCTCTGCAGTGAACGAGTCACTAATATATTCAGGAAAATGTTCTTCAAGCCACCCTGATACAACCATACCGGTAGCAGTTGGTTTAAGAGCACGAACAACTTTTTCAACATAGCCGCGATCCTGAATCGTTTTCATAATTGAAGCATAAGTAGAAGGTCGTCCGATACCGCGTTTTTCAAGTTCTTTAATGAGACCTGCTTCTGAATAACGGTTTGGCGGTTCCGTTTGTTTTTCTTCTGATGCGAGCGAGATGAGTGTGAGAGAATCTCCGATAGCAAGTTTCGGCAATTCAACATCTTCACCGCGTGATTTTGTATCAAGAGAGAGCCAACCGGGGAATATGATGCGTGATCCGTTCGCTGTAAAGAGAGGAATATCTTTATCGGACTTAACTGCAATATTCGTGCGAATAATTTGTGCTGGCACCATCTGTGAGGCAAGCGCGCGTATTCGTATTAATTCGTATAACTGTGTTTCGTCTGGAGTAGAACCTGCGCGATTTTGATTAGGATCGGTTGGACGGATTGCTTCATGTGCTTCTTGTGCATTTTTGCTCGTCGTTTTATATACACGAACTTGAAGGTAGTCCTTACCGAATTGTCTTTCAATAACACCGGCCATTTTTGCTATAGATTCTTTTGCAAGATTTACAGAATCGGTACGCATATAAGTAATATGTCCGGCCTCATACAATTTTTGTGCCGCGCGCATCGTTCGCGATGGCGCGAAACCAAGGCGAGTAGAAGCGGTTTGCTGCAAGGTTGAAGTAGTAAATGGCGGACGGGGATTTCGAACCTCCTCTTTCTCGGTAACATCTGCAACACTCCAATGTGCACTTCTTCCAACCTGCACAATTCTCTCAGCTTCTTCTTTTGTCTTTGGCTGTTCAACGCATGTTGTATTCAAGGTCAGACCTTTAGAATTCGGATTAAGGTCTGACCTTGTCTGAAAGAGCGCATTTAGCACAAAATAGGTAACTGGCATAAATGCCTTAATTTCTCGTTCGCGTTCTGCTAGGATGCGTAACGCTGGTGACTGTACTCGACCGGCCGAGAGCCCATAACGCACTTTTTTCCAAATCAAACCAGATAAATCATAGCCGACGATGCGGTCAAGCACGCGGCGCGCCTCCTGCGCTTGCCGCAAGTTTTGGTCAATGTCACGCGGATGCATGAGCGCTTCTTCAATGGCTTCTTTCGTAATTTCATGAAAGACGACGCGTTTCGGCTTTTTTAAATCCGCGGCCTCCTTAATATGCCATGCTATTGCTTCGCCTTCACGGTCTGGGTCGGTTGCAAGATAGATTTCATTTGCCTTTGACGCAGCGCGTTTTATTTTTTCAATAACTTCGTTTTTACCAGCAGAAACAACATAGCGCGGAATAAAACCGCCTTCAATATCAACGGCATCCTTATTTGATTTTGGTAAATCGCGCACATGACCGACTGAAGCAATAACTGTGTAATCATTGCCTAGATAATGCCCTATGGTGCGCGCCTTTGTTGGCGATTCAACAATAAGTAATTTATTCCCCACGCATTAACTCATAGCGCGTATACCTATATGTGGTCAAGAGGGGATGATGTAATTTTTCTATGAAAAGGTACTAAACATATACTTGCAAAGATCACTCCTATCACATTACTGACAAGATCTAGCCATGTGTCAGTTATACTTGTAGCGGATATTAATCCGATGTACTCCTGCATAACGAATTCAAGCAATTCATTTGCGATACCAAGTGCAAGTACGATAAGAACACTAAATACGAAAAACTGAAACTTGTTGATATGTACCTCACTATTTCGAGCCGCGAGAAAACACACAAAAAATCCCAAAAAGCTACCACCGAAAATGTGCAGGATACGATTAGCGAGTTCAATATCTTGTACTGAATAACTGACTGCGTAGGCGAGTACTGAAAATATGACGATATATAGGAGTGGAAGCAATAGTTTCTTTCGTGGTGTCGTTATCTTCTGTCCAAAAAAGAGCGGAAGCAAAAAAAGAAGAACGAAATATGTGGCGTACATCGCCAGAGTGATAAACACCAAATACACTAAGTCCACGAAAGGCATACAGATTAAAATATCACACACGACGCCATGCGCCGAATTCTTCGCGTGCGAGACCACGGAGTTCTAGTGCGACGAGAGCAGTCAATGCCTCACCGGCATTTACTCCACTTTCTCTCAAAATCTCATCTCTCGTTTTCGGCTCCTCAAGCATATTCCAAATTGTAAGTTCAACATCTTCCAAATCGGTCGGCGCGGCTGTTGCGCCTGTCTCGCGCGGCGGGATATGGAGTGCTTCAAGAATATGAAGCGGTTCGGAAACGAGCGCCGCGCCGAGACGGATAAACAGATGCGGACCAAAGGCATGCGGATCGCCAATGCGATGCGGGATACAGAGCAGGTCGCGATTATATTCAGAAGCGAGTCGCGCAGTGATAAGCGTGCCTGACTTAGGTCCTGCCTCAATAACCAATACAGCGTCCGCAAGTCCAACCATAAGGCGATTTCGTTCTGGGAAAAAGTGTACGCGCGAGGCGGTGTCTGGTGCGTATTCAGAAAGAAAGCCGCCGCCCGCTTTTAGAATTTCTTTTGCAAATGCTCGGTTACTGCGCGGGTAGAGTACATCGTCGCCTAGACCGGAGCCAGGTACTGCGAGTGTATGTAATCCTGCGGCGAGTGCCGCTTTATGTGCACAGGTATCAACGCCAAGAGCCAAACCAGATACGATTGAGACAGGGTAGCCAGCAAGGCCGATGATAAGTTTCTGACACGCCTCTTGTCCGTAACGCGTCATCGCGCGCGAGCCGACAACGGTGAGAAATTTTGTTCCAGGCGGTGGCAACGCACCGCGTACCCAAAGTTTTTTTGGTTGTTGTGGTATTTCTAATAGTTGTACCGGCCACTCACTCTTCTCTAGTTCGCGTATCTCCATGTGTTCTAGTATAACCGAGTAGCTAAACATGCTTATTGCCACGAGGCGTCGCCTCGTGGTTTTTGGTGTGTTATAATTTTAATGTTGACTTTTGGTAAAGTTAGGCATAAATTGCGAGCAGAAGTTATTTTTCGAAATGAAAGGAGGAGAATTATGAGAAAGAATGTCTTTCAAATTAGATGTAGAGGGAGAACCACTGAGAATTTAGAGGTTCTTACGGAACCTGTAAACGCAAAGGTAATCGTCCGAGTCAATGAAATTGGACGAGGCATTTATACTCTTGTTGCATGCCCTCACATGCAGAATCACATTGTTGGCAGTGATAAATGTAATGCTTCCGAGAACAAGAAGGGAATATGTCCTTCCGCACTGGACTTGAAAGTATTGTAGATAAGGACAGATTAGAGACAACCCGATGGAAGCCCAGTTCATCGGGTTTTCATTTATATAAGGTGCGGTATACTATTTAAATATGCTGGATATTAAATTTA
>JAZDHA010000060.1:0-3959 GCA_043806295.1 bacterium
GCTATAGTCGGAAAATATTTTGATACAGGTGACTTCGTACTTTCGGACGCATATATTTCTGTGATTGAAGCGATTAAGTTCTCAAGTGCAAAACTCGGCATACGACCAAAAATTTCATGGATAAATGCAAAAAATATAGAAAAGGGAGATAAAAAAACTCTCGCAGAGTTGGCGAGTTATCAAGGCATTATCGTCCCAGGCGGATTCGGTGAGACAGGTATTGAGGGGAAGATTAAGGCAATTCAATTCGCACGTGAAAAGAAAATCCCGTATTTCGGCCTTTGTTACGGTATGCAACTTATGGTCATTGAATACGCTCGCAATGTTCTGAAGTTGAAGAATGCACACACAACAGAAATCCAGAAAAATTCTGAAGATCCTGTAGTTGATATTATGCTTGAACAAAAGAAACATCTTTCCGGCAAAGCATACGGTGGAACAATGCGTCTCGGTGCGTACCCTTGTTATTTAAAGAAGGGAACTATCGCACGCGGTGCATATAAAAAAGAATTAGTTGATGAACGACATCGTCACCGCTACGAAATCAATCCAAATTATGTGAAGCCGCTTGAACAAGCCGGTCTCGTATTCTCTGGTACTTCGCCCGATTCTGTTCTTATGGAGATCGCAGAACTTCCACGAACAGTGCATCCATTTATGCTAGGTACACAATTTCACCCAGAGTTCCAAGCCCGTCCGCTTTCTCCGCACCCTCTCTTCACCGAATTCCTCAAAGCCGCGATTGCGCAAAAGAAAAAGAAATAAAAGATCAACATTCGAAATACATCGAAATACATAGGACGGTCCTATGTAAGTTCCATGCGGATCTGTAGGCACACGGTGTCCATACAAATTTCTTTCGCTTGATGTGCTATACTGCTCGCATGAACCAATCAGTACACCAACTAGGGGTTAAATTGCCAGTTGCCTTTATCAAAGATGGCAAGCGGGTGATTGCATATACTCCCGCGCTTGATTTATCAACTTCGGGAAAGGATGTGGAAGAAGCTAAGGTGCGCTTCGGTGAAATTGTCAGGATGTTTTTTAGCGATCTTTTTGAACAAGGAACTCTGGATTCGGTACTCTCGGATCTCGGATGGGAAAAGAGTAACTCCGAGTGGAATCCTCCAGTCATTTCGCAAGAATCCGTGAATGTCGCCATACCGGCCTTCGCATAACCAAATGAGCAGGGTCGGCAAAGTAAACTGGAAGCGTTTTGAAAAATTCCTGCTCGCTGTTGGTTGTGAATTCAAGGGTCAAGAAGGGAGTCACCGGAAATATCGCAAGCCAGACCTCTTACGGCCGATTATTATTCCTTGCGATAGCGAATTGCCGCAATTCATTATTTTAAATAACTTGCGTACACTCGGCATCTCGCAGGAGCAGTTCGCTGAAATTATGAAGAAGCTATAAATATCCTTTAATGTATGGACATTCGATGTCCAAATGCACGAGGACATCGGATGTCCTAACTTACCGTGCGGATGATTTTAGTGATATAGTCAACTTCTTTGAAGAATCGCTCGGAGCGCGTGTCGCGCGGGCGCGATAGATTGATAGAAACTATCTCTTTTATGCTCCCAGGATGGTCGCCCATAATTACAATTTGATCTGAAAGTTCAATAGCATCAGGAATGAGATGATTAACCATCAAAATAGTCATACCGTAAGAACGCCATATTTTCAAAAAATCCGTCTTTAATGATTCAACGGTAATTGTATCTAGATTTGAAAACGGCTCGTCCATGATGAGCAAATCAGGCGAAATCGCGAGCGCGCGAGCAAGGCCAACGCGTTGGCGTTGACCGCCTGAGAGCACAGCTGGATAATGATTTTCTAGATGTTCCAAGCCGACCTCTTTTAATTTTTCTCTAGCGATGTATTCGCGTTCTTTTCGCGACATCCCAGCCATATGCAAACCAAATGCGACATTCTTAATGGCCGTGAGCCATGGGAAAAGCGCATAATTCTGAAATACCATCGCTGGTCGAGAGAAATTGCGAATTATAGTACCACTCGTATGTTGCATAAGACCAAGAATGACGCGCATCAGAGTGGACTTGCCGGCTCCAGATGGTCCGATAATTGATATAAAAGCACCTGTAGGAACAGAAAAAGAAATATCTTTCAGAACTGGTATATCTTTTGTTTTTTCATCGTCAAAATGTGCGGAAATGCGCGAAAGGACGAGTGCCATGTCCGAAGAATCATTTTGCATAGTTATTCAGCATATCTTTTAGCACTTTCAGCAAGAAGCGGTGCCCAAATCATTCGATTTATCACGAATACAATTATGAGAATAACAAACATACCAGCGATCGCGGCTTGATTGATGCCGGAAACGCTCGCGGTTTTTATAAATGCACCAAAGCCGGAAATGTTTGCAATAATCTCTGCACCGATAACCGATTCCCAACCGATGGCGACACCAACGATAGAGCCAGTAAGTATCGCTGGAAAAGAAAGTGGTGCAAGATAAAAAGGAATGCGTCTTAATCCGCGTGCACCAAAAATAGTTGCTGCATCGTTCAAATCCTTATGTGCGTTTTTAATTGCAGCTAACACTGCAAATAGGATTGGCCAGAGAATAGAACTCACAGCGAAGAGAATAATCATTTGATCCGTATAACCAAAAAAATAAATGAAAAATGGAATTAGTGCGAATGATGGAATATTTTGCAGAATATCAAAGACAGGGAAAAGAGCGTCAGAAAACGGACTCCAGCCGACAATGAGTGCTATAGAAACGCCAAGTAAGAACGCGAAGCCATACGCGAATGCGAGACGATAAGTAGTGTGCAAAACAGCATTGCCGAGTGTCGTCCAAGCGACTGTACCGAAATAACCGAATAGCACGAGAAAAATCGCGGCACCGACAATACCAATCATGATCAACCACGCTCGTCGATGGCGTGCGAGATGAGCGCGATGCCATGCACTATTTTGCGGATGCGCAACACTTCGAATCATGCGTTCATCATAGCGCATTCTTCGCTTCTCTCAGAACATGCGAGTTGAACAAACTCACAATTTGCAGTATCGTTTCCTTATTGCGGGATCATCTAATGGTAGGATGCGACTCTCTGAAAGTCGTCATTTTGGTCCGAATCCAAATCCCGCAGCTCTTCGTCGTTTTACTCCTCAGAGCCTTCGGCCCACAATTTTTTCGCGCGTACTTATGTCTCGCGGATTAGAACCATGTACGACGAAGACCCTGACGAGTCTTCGAGGAAGGGCCGCTTAAAGTGTAGAATTATAGAATGTATTTCGTCTACATTCTCGAATGCGCGGACAAATCTCTCTATGTCGGATGTACCAATAATTTAGAAAAGCGCTTGAAACAACATAACGATTCAAAATGGGGCGCGCATTACACAAAAATTCGCAGACCAGTAACTCTCAAATATTCAGAAACTTTTACAACTCTTAAAGAAGCTCGCAAACGGGAAGCAGAAATTAAAGGATGGCGCCGCGAAAAGAAGTTGAATTTGATACAATGCAAGGTATGCAAAAAATAGAAAAGAAAGTTTGGCCGGAATATTTCCAACAAATTATTGATAACAAAAAAACATTTGAAGTTCGCTTGAATGATTTTGAGATTGAAGAAGGCGACACTCTCGCACTAAGAGAGTGGGACCCTAATACTAAGAGTTATACTGGTCGTAAAATAGAAAAAGAAGTCGGTTATGTAGGGAAGTGGAAGATTGGAGAATTAGAAAAATTTTGGTCAAGAGAGGATATAGACAATAAAGGGATTCAGGTTATTTCTCTTAAATAAGTTACCACTTTGAATTCGTTTGATTTATATTGCGTTTTCAGATAATGTTGTGTCAGAAGATCATTCAGTTCTCTGAAATAAATTAAAGAAAAAAAGGGAGGTATTTTATGATTAGGTTATCAAATGGCCATGAGTTTGAGTACATGGTTGCAAATGGAGCTCTTGGATTTGACGGCAGGGG
>JAZDHA010000061.1:0-3125 GCA_043806295.1 bacterium
GCATTGACGAGATTTCCGTTAAAACCGCGTGTATCTTCGCGCGCTAGCGCTTTATTAAATTCATATACAATCTTTGCTTTCGCGACAATTTTCTTTGCCTTTGCTGTGGGTAACCTTGGCGCGAGGATAATAATTGCGTTATCAGAAGCGGCAAGAGCATCAATATAGTTCTCAAGAATACCGCCATCTTTTGATGGACACTCCGTGTCCATCACATTTGAAAATGGATCATCAATCAATATTAAAAGTCGTTTTACAAACAGTCCGCCGGAAGATACGGAATCTTCAAGTGCAGCAATAGTCAATTCATCTTGTGCAAGACGCGCATATGCGAGATTCGGTTCTTTCTCTCGCGCCTTGGCAATCCATTCAAATGCCTTGGTGCGTGTCTTTTCTACATCACTACCGTGAAAAAGATAAATCATATTTACTGCAAAGTACCCCAATTCGGACCGGATTTCATCGTGACGATAATTGGCACCTGCCTGCCGGCAGGCAGGCACCCGTCCAATATTGTTTCCATTATTTTTTTTATCTTCACACTCAGCGACTCTGCGCGAGCAGTACGAATCTCATACACAAGTTCATCGTGAACAGAGAGAAGAAGATTGACATCTTTACGAGCGTCTTCCCTCTCGATCAAATCATCTGCTCGAATCATTGCTAGCTTTATGATATCTGCCTGCGTCCCTTGTATCGGTGCATTGATTGCCATCCGTTCGGCCTGCGCCTGTACATACGGAAGTGACGATTTCATTTCTGGAAATTGGCGGCGGCGGCCAAAAAGCGTTTCAGTATAGCCGTGTGTGCGAGCAAAACCTTTGGTTTGTTCAAGATATTCTGAAAGGGTCTTAAATGTGGCAAAATATTCTTCAAGATACTCGTGTGCTTCTGCTGTTGTTGAGCTAAGTTGTTGTCGGAGTGCATTGACACCCATTCCATATAGAATGCCGAAATTAATAACTTTGGCGCGACGGCGCATTTCCAGATCAATCGATTCAGATGCAACATGAAATACTCGTGCAGCAACTTCCGTATGTACATCACGACCTGTGCGGAATATGTCGCAGAGTTTTTCATCACCAGATAGAATAGCCGCAAGCCGCAGTTCTATTTGTGAATAATCAAGCGATACAAGATTAAACTCGCTGGGAGCAATAAAAATATGCCGTATCGCTTGTCCGCGCTCGGAGTGAATGGGAATGTTCTGAAGATTTGGACTTTGGCTGGCCAAACGACCTGTCGTTGTTCCTGTCTGAATAAACTCCGCATGAAGCCGATTGTTGATGTCAAGAAGAGGTGGGAGATTTTCTATATATGTTGATAGAAGTTTTTTTAATTCGCGGTATTCAAGAATGTCGGCAACAATCGTATGCATATCGCGGATTTTTTCCAATTCGCTTTCTCGTGTTGAACGAGCCCCACCGGAGGTCTTCTTCTGTCGTTCTGGAATAATCTTCAATTCATCAAAAAGAACTTCGCCTAATTGTTTCGGTGAATTCACATTAAATTCATGTCCAGCGGCTTTATATATACATTTTTCAAGCTCATCAAGCTTTACGCGATATTTTTTTGCGAGTTCTCCAAGAATTTGGGTGTCAATAAGGACTCCTTTTTTCTCCATCCTTTCTATTACGGGAATAAGAGGTTTCTCTATTTTTTCATATACTTCACTTACTTTTCCAAGTTCATTAAGTTGTTTCCCAAGCGCAGAGAACGCCGCCTCGAATGATCGTTCTTTTGTGAATGCAAGAATATCGTCCAGCGATGGATTCGTAAATTCAGAAGAAATAAGCCATAACATCACCTGCCCTTCGCGAAGACGCTCGGGATCTACGACTTCGGAAACGGACTCGGGTACCGTCCTATCTTGTCTATCTTGTCCGCCGAGCGTCACTCGAGCCCGCTCTCGCAACGATCGAAAACCGAATTCGTCAAAGACCTCTAATATTTTTTTCATATCAACATTCTCGCGCCATGATTGTTCTGGAAGAGTGAAGGCGATTGGCGCGTCGAGACGAATCGTTGCAAGCGATTTTGAAAATCGTGCATCTTCTTCATGCTCTTTTAGAAGAGCGAGCATTCTTGTTTTTATTCCTTTCTTGGTGAAGGTAGCATCACCCTTTTCTAATTTTGCATAAATTTCTTCAATGGTACCGAAATTAGTTATGAGCTCTGTAGCGGTCTTTTCACCAATTCCAGGAACGCCCTTAATATTATCGGAAGGATCGCCACGAAGTCCTTTCCAGTCGGGAATGAGCGCTGGAGAAAAACCAAACCGCGCTTTGACTGCTTTTTCGTCATACAAAATCGTATCATTGATTCCTTTTTTCAGAGTAAATACACGAACGCGCTCGTCATCAACAAGTTGGAGTGTATCCATATCGCCAGAAGCAATGATGACATCCACATCTTTTTCTTCTTTCATCCTGTGAGAAATGGTGCCGAGCAGGTCATCTGCCTCAAATCCTTCCCTTTCATACATGGGGATAGAAAATGCTTCAAATATTTTCCGCGATTCCTGAAGTTGAAGAGCGAGAGCATCGTCCGTCTTCATGCGTGTCGCTTTATATCCATCATATGCTTCGTGGCGAATCGTCGGCTTCGGTAGATCGTAGCAAGCGGCAATATAGTCAGGCCTGAGGTCGGTAATGATTTTCAGCAACATAGAAACAAGCCCGTAGAGCGCCCCGGTTGGGGCACCTGATGGACCAGTAAACTCTGGAAGTGCGTGATAAGCACGATGAATAATTGCATGCGTATCAAGAAGCACTATGCGTTTTTTTGTAGAAATTTTTTTAGGCATATAAGATAGTACGCGAACCATCAGTATGCACTACAAAAGAAATTCGTGCGTCTGGAGTAGGAAGCGCTTCTGCGACTCTTTCCGGCCATTCAAGCAAAATAAGATTCCCAGCGTCTCGTAGTATCTCATTAAAACCAAGCGGAGCAAGATCTCTTCCGGTCTCAAGCCGATATGCATCAATATGAATCAATCGTTCAAACTTGGACATCGGATGTCCAAGTTTATAAATCTTTTCGAGAACAAAGGTGGGGCTGGTTACTGTCTCCTCGACACCAAGTACTTTCGCAATCGCTTTAGTAAATGTTGTCTTCCCCGCTCC